>JBIKMK010000164.1:0-7775 GCA_044359315.1 Bryobacteraceae bacterium
TTTAGCGGCTAGCCGGATCTGGCTGGTCAACCGCGCCATGGAGTCGCCCGTGGCCATCGATTGCGGCAACTCGGAGGTGATGAAAAAACTGACCGTCTTGTTGGGCAGCACCGAAAGATCAAACTTCTGCGGCAACGCCACCAACTGACCAGCCCGATTCTGGTAGCGCAGGAAATGGTAGTACGCGTCCGCGACCGGGCTGAATGCCAGGACCGACACGAGAACCAATGCTGCGCGGCGAAGGCTCATTGTTTGGCTCGTAACTCAATTCGATTCATGACGCTAGACTTGAGCTCTTCCAGCGGTACATCAACGCCCTCATCGGCCACCGGCCGGCCCGCCCCATCCAGCATCCGCTCCGACGTTGGTGTGCGCGTGGCGTACACGGTTCCGTTAGCGGCCTTCTCCAAAGTCAATAAACCCTGTGACAGCCCCATCACCTGCGTAATGCCTGACCGTCCCGTCCACAAAAAGAAGATCTGCTCGTCACCGGGGTTCAGCGTCGGCGTCCCGGAGAAAGTCTGGCGACGCGTACCAACGGTTCCACCCGGGATGGAGATGGAAACGGTGCTCTGAGCCGCACCCTTCCAGCGTTCAATCACGCTTAAGCTGCAATTGGTGTAGATCAATGAGCCGCGGACCGCACTGGAGCACCCGGTCACTTTCGCGCGAACGATCTCGGTTGCCTGATCGGTCATTTCAGCCACTGAGAGTCGCTGCAGCGTCGTTGCCTGTGCGGCAAATACGGCGCTGAGCAGAACAGTGGTGATCTGAGCGATCTTCATCCCACTTCGTTGGATGCACGTTACATGCCAACCGAGGCATACGAGAAACAAAGAGTTTGCCATTCCCGGCCTCGCTCGCGTCGTGTCTCGATGACACAGTTGTGTCCTCAGTTGTCCGTGCCCTGGGGGGATGCCCCTGCGCTTGATCTAGTGCTTTATAAAAAGTTATCTAAAATATTCAAAAATAGAATGATACGTTGTTTCAATCTTCATTCAGCCGGCCTGCCTGCATAGACGACGCCGCGCTGTTCCAGATCCTCTAGTGCGGCGGCGCTCAGCCCCAGCCAGTTCCGCAGTGCGGCGCGAGTGTGTTCTCCCAGGCAAGGGGCCGGGTGCGCAATCGAAGGAGGCGTTTCCGAGAGCTTGACCGGCGCGCCGGTGACCCGGTGTGGCCCGGCGGTGGGATGGTTGAGTTCCGGGAACATCTGCCGGACAGCCGTCTGTGGGTCGGCGACGACTTCGTCAAATCGGCGCACCAGGGAGCAGGGGATGCCGGCGGCCCGCAGTCGTGGGATCCATTCTTCGCCGGTGTGTTGGGCGAATGCTTCCTCCAGCGCCCGGTCCAGCGCAACGCGATTCCGAATCCGGTCGGCATTTGAGGCAAAGTCCTGATGTTCCGTGAGATCCGGCCTCCCGATGGCCACCGTGAAGGCCGCCCACAGCTTTTCACTGCCCACCGCGATGGCCACTCCCCGATCGGCCGCGGGGATCACCTGATAAGGCACCACGGTGGGGAACGCGGTCCCCATCGGAAATGGCAGTTCGCCGGAGCCGAGGAAGGTGGAGAAGTTTGAACTCATGGCGGAGATCATGCCATCCAGCATCGAGACATCGACGAACTGGCCCCGGCCCGTCCGCTCCCGCGCCCTCAGAGCCAACAGAATCCCAATGACGGAGAACATCCCGGCGGTAATGTCCGAGATCCCGTAGCCACAGCGCACCTGCTGCCCTTCGGTGGTACCCGTGACGCTGATCAATCCCGAGGAACTCTGCACAATCACGTCCATCGCCGCCTCATCCCGGGACGGCCCATCCTGCCCGTAACCGGAAATGGCGCAATAGATGATCCGGGGATTTTGGGCGCTGACAGCGGCGTAGCCTAACCCTAGTCGTTCCATGGTTCCAGGGCGGAAATTCTCAAGTAGTACATCGGCCTGTTCCGCCAGCCGGAGGCAAAGCTCTATCCCCTCCGGCTGCTTGAGATCAATCGAAATGCCCATCTTGCCCCGGTTCAATCCCAGGAAAAAACTCGACTCACCACCTTGGAACGGTGGCCCCCACCCCCGCCCCATATCACCACCCTGCCGGGACTCCACCTTGCAGATCTCGGCTCCATAGGTGGACAGCAGCATGGTGCAGTACGGCCCCGCAAGCGCATGCGAAAAATCCAGCACCCGTAAGCCACCCAAGGCGGTGAGCGTAACGTTCGCGGAGTGGTCAGGGTGAGGCATCGAAATCTAGACTACCAAGCCGCCGCAAAGGCGTTCGGTTCACGCCATTGATTTCTTAGGTTCGGCAACGTCAGCGATTCACTGGGACCGGCGGACGAAAGGTACTGGTGACGCCACCCACGGTGAGCAGGAATGGCCAGTTTCCTGGCGCGAGGTTGGGTACGATGACATTGAACTGGCACAATCCCGAACCGGCCACACCCGCATATTCAATTCGAGCGGCCACACCGCCAATCGACGCGCTGGACGAGAGCGTCAGGGGGCCAGCGACGCTGACGATCTGCCCGGCTGGCGTGAATGGAATGCCAGGACCGCACCCCGTGCCGTAGATCGAGATCACGTCGCCCGGTCTAGCCGGTCGACTGGCCGCACCGGCTCCGAAAGCTCCGGCTGGTGCTACGTAGGCACCATCGACATGGACCGCAGCGGCGAAAACGGTACCAGCGGCGGTGAAAGAAAATGGTGATGGTGAGAGAGCTATCTTTCTTGCTATGAATTGGTTACTGGTTCCAGCGCGTGTTGTCACTTGAACTGCCACGGACCCTGTCTGGGCGTCGTCCGGCGCGAGCACGTTCAGCTGCGTGGGACTCACATAGTAGACCAAAGCCGGTCGCCCGTTGATCCGCACGCTTACCCCATCTAGCGCTGTGGGCAGTTGGTTGCCGACGAAGTCTGAGGCGACCCAGATCCGGGTTGTGGGGGCCAAGTCCCGCCCGCGAATCGTCACCCAGGTCGCAGCCGCAATTTCAGGAACAAAGGATGCTCCGTGCACCACTTCTGTAATTGTTGGAGCGGTCGCAGGTGCAGTTACGAGAATGCTGAAGGGGGCAGCAAACACCGGCGCGGCCAGAAATCCCGTATCCGAAAGTCCCAGGCGAAGGCTGAGGCTACCGGCACCGCTGGCGACGAACGAGAACGTCGTGGTCAACGAACCCTGCGGGGCAATGGGGCCAACATTGTTACGAGCTACCTCTCGCGTGCCGTCCAACAATTGCGCGCTACCACCAACGGACGCCAGGTCACCGGTGTTGATGAGGGTGCAGGAAAACGTCACCAGGCCTGGATTTACCGTAGCTGGTGGGTTGCAGCCCCCGGAGAATACGGGGCCTGTGATGGGAACAACTGCGGGTTCGGAGACCGCCAGTGCAAATGGTTCATTTGAGCCAGCCAGTCGGTTGAAGCCAGCGTTGGCCGCCTGAAGGCGAATGACGACATCCATGGGAGAGGCGGTCGTGTTGCGGTATCCGATCTGCTCCACATTGTCGAGGGACCCGTCCGACCGAGCGAGCAGTGCGCCCGTGGTTCGCCCGAAAATGTAGAGGTCAACGTCGCGTAGAAACAAGGCGGCTGGCTCGAGATTCAAATAGCGATTCCAGACCGCCGTCGAAAAGAAAGACTTTCCGGCTGGTATGGTGGCTCGCCAGAGCACCGAGGCGCCTGGGATAGGGGCGAGTTCCGCCGACGTGATCCATTGCCGCTGTTCAAAGGCCCGTTGCAGGTTCATATAGCCCCAGCCGCGGCTTGAGTTCCAGCCCGACGAGTCCGTGGTGTTTAGCAACAGCGCCTTAATCCGCAGGCGGTCCTTCACCCCGGCCTGCCGCAGTAGCGCCGCCGCGCCAGCCACATGCGGGGCGGCCATGCTCGTCCCGGTCTTGATCGAGAATGTGCTCGTCCCTGCCTGGGCCGAGATAATACTGGTCCCCGGGGCAGCGATGTCCGGCTTGGCCCGGCCCCCGGCCGTGGGCCCACGGCTGCTGCTCGGCGCAATCACGGCTAACTCCCGATTCAGCGATATGCGGGTATCAACATTTGCCACGCTGATAATGTTGTAGGCCTGCGCCGGAGAACCGAGCGTACGCGCGCCGGGGCCGCTGTTTCCGGCGGCATTCACCCAAACCAGATCGAACACATCGATGACGGCATCGATGACTAAGGTACTCAAGTCGTCCTCGGGGGCCGCCGCCAGTGAACCGCTGCTATTGTTGATGATGCGCGCCGCCGACATCAACAGGGCGTCCTCCAGAGCGGCCAGCCGGGCATCATTCCATACTGAACCGTCACCACATCCAATCTTGCCGTTGTAGATCGAGACACCATAGGCGACTCCACGCCCGAAAGGGGCGAGAGCGTTGGAGAAACCAGCGATCGTTCCCGCGACGTGAGTTCCGTGGCCATTCAGGTCGCTGCTGGTGGCCCGATCCGCCGGACTGCACGCGGGGTTGTTGGCCACGAAGTTGCGGCCCTGGACCCGACCGATCAATGCCGGGTGCAAGGCATCCACGCCACTATCCAATACGGCCACTGTTTCGCCGCTGCCGGTGAACCCTGCGGCCCAAAACGTAGAGGCACCCGTCCAAATGGCGTTGAGATCCATCTGGATCTGCTCGCGCTCCACCAGCCCTATTTGAGCGACCAGATCATCTGATTCAAGTGTTGGCAGGAGCCGGGATGGGATCTCGGCGCGCACCATGTTGATGAGCCGGAACTTAAACACGTCGGTCGCGCCCCCGGCCGTCAGGCGGTCCATCAAGGCCTGCTGGAGGTGGCCAACTTGGCGCTCGAGCGCGAAGGCTGTCTCTCGGCGTGTCTCCATCGTGAGTTCATCCAAGGTCTTCTGCGCCCTTAACTGCGGTTGGCGTTCGCCGCTGGCTACCGAAGCTGCCAGGGCCGCTTCTGCCGTCTCCAACTGGATTCGCCGGTCTGACCGCGCCCGCAGGTAGAGTTCTTTCTGCGGTTGCTCCTTCAACAGGATCAGGACCGGCACCCTATCAAGCTCAAGTGCGGAACGCCGCAGGCGGTCATCGATCTTCGGAACTGGAGTCGAGCCCGAAGGAATGTTCCGTGACTCCTTCACCACTGGCTGCGTCTGCATCGGCGCATCCGGGAGTTGACGAGGGGGAATCGAAGTTAGAACTTGAGCCACCATTGCCCCGACTAAGAGAATCGACATCGCCCAATACTACACCGTTCCATACAGTCAGCAAGAGTCGATTACAGAAACCCGCGATAACGGCCTAGATGGGCCATTACACTTTTGCTGGCACCCTGCAACGTTTAAGGCGATCTACCAACGTGGCGGACGATACAACTAACTATCTACGACTGCTCAGCCCGGACGGCCAGGACGGGTACTTTTAGCTGGTGCCGTACTGCGTTGATGGTGGAGCCGAAGATGATGTCTTTGATGCCTTGGTGGCCATGGCTGCCCATCACCACCAGGTCTGGCTGATGCTGGCGGGCAAAGCGGATGATTTCCGCGCGCGGGTCCCTTGAGTAGGCAGTGAAGCTCTCGACCTCGATTGACTGGCCCCGCAGGGAGTCTTCGATGTGGCGCAGGTACTCGGCCCCCTCGGTTTCCTCGGCGGTCCGGGCCTGATCGCCATAGATCTGGCTGGCGACGCCCTCTTCGACGTGCAGCAGGAGGAGCTTGGCGCGGTACAGCTTGGCCATGGCGGCGGCGTGTGTCAGGGCGGCGCGGTCCAGGCTGGAATGGTCCAGTGGCACGAGGATCCGCTGGTACTGCGGCGCGGCAAACGGAACTGTCACCGGCGCTTCCGGCAGCACCGGTGCCACCGCCTTGCGCCGGTGGGCGAAGGCGACATACCCCAGCAAACCGAGCAACGGCAAGCCGAGGGGAATGGCCCATTCGGCCGGCACCATTTGCGCCACCAGCCAAAAGTTCAGCGACACAATCATCAGCGCGGCTGCCCAGGCGCCGATCCGCAGGGCGATGTGGTTCTTCATTTCCCGCATCCGTTCGCCATCGCTGGTGAAGTGGATCAGCGGAATGACGGCGAAAGGCAGTTGGAGGCTCAGGATCACCTGGCTGAGTAGCAGCAGCCGATAGCTGGCGGCTTCCCCGAGAAAAAAGATCACGAGCACCGCCGGGATCACCGCCGCCAACCGCGTCAACAGGCTGCGGAGCCAGGGCCGCATCCGGAGCTGCAAGAAGCCCTCCATCACAATCTGGCCCGCCAGTGTGCCGGTCACGGTGGAGGATTGGCCGCTGGCGATCAGCGCGATCGCAAACACGCCAGAAGCCAGCCCCGCGCCCATCAGCGGAGCTAGCAGTTCATGCGCCTGCTCAATCCGGGTGACCACGATGTTGTTCTTGAAAAAGACGGTCGCCGCCAGCACCAGCAGTCCGGCATTCACCAGGAAGGCACCGTTCAAGGCCAGCACGGAATCCAGCAGGTTGTACCAAGCCGCCCGGTTGCGCGATCCACGCGTGTCATCAATGGCCCTGGTCTGCACCAGTGAGGAGTGCAGATATAAGTTGTGCGGCATCACCGTCGCGCCTAGCAGGCTGGCCGCCGCCAGCAGCATTTCCGGTGTCAACGACGGCCGCAACCCAAGGGCGACTTCCGCCCAATCGGGCCGGGCCAGAACCAGTTCGGTGGCCACGCAGGCCCCCACGACGGCCACCAACCCCAACACCAGCCGTTCCAGCATCCGGATGCCGGATCGGGAGAGGGTCAGGATTCCCAGGGTGGATGCCGTTGTCAGCAATACGCCCGCCAGCAGGGGTAGCCCGAACAGCAGCTTCAGCCCAATCGCCGTACCCAGCACCTCCGCCAGATCGCAGGCGGCAATGGCGATTTCGCACAGCACCCAGAGCGCCAACACCACTGGCCGCGGATACTGCTCCCGGCAGCATTGCGCCAAGTCCCGCCCGCTGGCGATGCCCAGCCTCGCCGAGAGCGTCTGCAGCAACAGGGCGATCAGGTTGCAGATAACCAACACCCACAACAACTGGTAGCCAAACCGCGAACCGCCTTCCAGGTCGGCCGCCCAGTTGCCGGGGTCCATGTAGCCGACGCTGACCAGGTAGGCTGGCCCGGAGAAGGCGAGAAATCGCCGCCAGCCGCGGAGCGTCTCGACATGAATCGAGCCTGGGAGTGTGGAATCCATCGGTTGCGATTGAAAGTTAACTATAGTTTACTCCAGGCGGATGCGCAAGGATTTCCCCGGCTTGATTGACCTTCAGGGGCCAATTCCAGTAATCTCACAGTGGTTCGACGTGAATGAATATTTCACTTAAGGGAGAGTACGCGCTGGCCGCTTTGTTCGACCTGGCGGCCCACAATGGTCCCGGTCCGGTGAAGATTGCGGACATCTCCAAACGGCAGAAGATTCCACAGAAGTTCCTGGAATTGATTCTGGCCGGGCTGAAGCAGGGCGGGTTTGTCGAATCCAAACGCGGGGCGGAAGGCGGCTATCTGCTGGCGCGGCCGGCCTCCAGCATCTCCGCCGGTGACGTGTTGCGCTTCATTGGCGGCAACCGGCCCGGGCGTAAACGCAAGGAGACCCCGTTTACTGATCTGTGGGACCGGGTGGATGCGGCTGTTTCTCAAGTGATTGACCGGACGACGGTCGACGATCTGGTGCGCGCGTGGCAAGAGCGGCAGAACCGCTACGTGCCGAATTGGGACATCTAGTGGCTTACTTCAACGACAACTCGCTTTCCATCGGCCGGACGCCCCTGGTCCGGTTGAATCGTGTGACGGCTGGGGCACCGGCCACCGTACTGGCCAAAATT
>JBIKMK010000165.1:0-7735 GCA_044359315.1 Bryobacteraceae bacterium
GGCCCCGATTGGACCACTCGGTCTTACCTGGCGCTCGGAGGCAGCGCTGCTTTTGGCTCGGGCCGGTACCAATGCAAGTCCCTGTTCTTCGCTTAAGCCCGCCATTGGCGAACTTCAGAAAACACTGCTTCAACCGACACCGCTTCTGAAGGAATTGATTACGCTTGCCACGGCCTCATCCTGTCCCAACTAATCTCCTGACGGAAACTACCAAAGTGAAATCATTTCGATAAAAAACGATTTCACATGATAAAAGAGTTCGAGTTTCAAACCTTAAATGGTGTCGGAATGCTCGTGCCGTTCTTGGGTGCAGGCGCACCGATGTCCCGGGCCCCCACAGGGTCATCAATACTTGTCACGATTTGAGGCGCACGCACCACGCCCGCAGCGCGCCTATGACGAATCAGATGTCATGCACGATGCCGCCCGCCGAGACCCAGCTGAGCGTTCAAAGACCGATTAGCGAGGTTCCGCCGTAAAGCGGTAACCGGTGCCGCGGATGGTGAGGATGTACTTGGGAAACTGCACATTCTCTTCCAACTTTTGCCGCAACCACGCGATGTGGACGTCCACGGTCCGCGTAGAGACATTCGGTTGGTACTCCCAGACGTGCTGCAGAATCTCTTCCCGGCTCAGCACCCGGCCGCGATGGTCGATCAAGTGGCGGAGCAGGTGCAGTTCCTTGCCTGTTACCGGCACTACTTGCCCATCCCGCAACACTTCGGCCTTCTCAAAATCCACTTCCACCTTGCCGAACTTGAAGCGGAGGACGGGCGTCAGGTTTTCCTTGTGCACGCGCCGCAGCAGCGCCTCAATGCGGGCCAACAGTTCGGACGGGTCAAAGGGCTTGGCGACATAATCATCGGCACCCAGTTTGAGGCCCACGACCCGGTCCACCACCTGGGAGCGGGCGGTCAGCATGAGAATGGCCACGTCGGACCCCAACTGCCGCAACTCCCGGCAGACGTCGTAGCCGTTCTTGCCGGGCAGCATCACGTCCAGCACAATCAGATCGAAAGAATCGCTGGTGGCCTTGGCCAAGCCAGCCGGGCCGTCATGAGTGACGGTCACCGTATGCCCCTCCGCGGACAGCAGGTCCGCCAAGGTCAGCGCCAGATCCCGTTCGTCTTCAACCAGCAGAATTCGCGAACTCATCCATTCCCTCAGTCACCGCCGGCAATCGTATGGCAAACTCCGCACCCGTGGCCGCATTCACCGGTGGGCTTTGTAGTGTGATGGTGCCGCCGTGAGCTTCCACAATCCGCTTCACCAGACTTAAACCCAAGCCCGTGCCATGAATCTGATCTTCCAACGCCAACCGGCCGCGATAGAAGGGCTCAAAAATCTGCTTCGCTTCCGCCGGACTGACACCCGGGCCCCGGTCCGCGACGCGTATTTCGATCATCTCACTGCCTGGCGGCCCCACCATTTCCGCCGCCAACCCAATCCAGCCCCCACTGGAGCCATACTTCGCCGCATTCGTCAGCAGATTCACCAGCGCATGCTCCAGCGACACGTAGTCACCCCGGACCCAGGCCAATTCGGCGGCGGGTGAGATGGAGGTCTCAAACCGGCATTCCGCCGCCGTCATCGCACTGGCCGCCGACTCCGCCGCGTCCGAAAGCAATCCTTCCAGGGGGAACGGTTCCAACCGGCCCACACTGCGTCCGGCCTCGGAGTTGGCGAACCGCAGCACCTGCTCCACCATCTCCACCAGCTTGCCGGTCTGGTTCTGGATGATCTGGCCGTAGCGTTCCGCCTGGGCCGTATTGCCGTGCCGGACGACGCCGGTTACCAGATTATGCGCGGCGGTGCGGATGACGGTCAGCGGCGTGCGCAACTCATGCGAGATGCTGGCCACAAACTCCATCTGCATGGCGGCCAGCTGTTGCGCCCGTCGGGTAAACCACACCAGCGCGCCCACGGTGGTCAGCATCAATAGCAGCAGCGTGCTGGTGAGCAGGATGTTGCGAATCCGCGACTGGCGAATCAGCGCTTCAATGGACCCGGCCTGGTGACGCGCAGCCAGCACCCACCGCGCTCGTGCTTCCTCGGGCGGACGGCGGGGGCCGGTGCGCTCCTCGTCACGAGCCGGAGGTGGTGGGGCGCCATCCGGTGGCCGGTCGCGCCGGGGCGGGCGTCCGCCGCGCCGGAACGAAAACGGCGAGATGTCCAGCAGGCCCACGGTGGCATCGGCGCTCGCTCCAATCGGCTGCGTGCGGCTGGGATCAGAGCGGAAGATGGCCACCTCCGGCGCATCCCGCAACACGACATCCACCGAGTACGGCAGACCGTCGCTATCGCCCAGGTGGCGGCGCAACAGCTCCGGCAGGGTGGTTGAGCGCATCACGGCTAGATCCAACTCCAAGATCAGCCATTCCAGTTCGCGCGGCCGGCCACCATCCGGCTCCAGACCAAAGTAGGGGAACTCCAGCAACCCCGGACTTTGGCGCATGGGCCGCGGCCGTCCGTCGGCCTGGCCCACAACACGGGCCTCCAGTTGCTGGCGCAGCTCTGCCCATTCGGTGGGCCAGTTGATCGTGCGGTAAGTGGCGGAGCCGGGGTCCAGCTCGCGCAACTCAAGCATGTCGCCGGAACGAATGGCCCGCGCCACCCGGGCAAACGGCCATTCGCCGCCGCCTGAATCCCGCCAAGCCAGGTAACGCCGCAAAGATTCGGCCTCGCGTTCTGTGGCAGTGGGCGCGGGTTGATCGCGCGGGGGCTCGGGAAGTCCTAACGCCCGGGTGGCCCGTTCGATCGGGTCGGTGAAGTCGCGGCTCACCCGATCCAGGCCGACGCGCAACTGGCGGCGCACCCGCTCGCCTTCCGCTTGGCTGACCCGCAGGATCGAGCGGAACTCGAGCACCGCCAAGGCCAGCGACGACAGCACCAGCACGGACACAAAGGTCCAAGCAAGAAGCGTCTGTCGGCGCGTGCGGCTCACCCTTCAAAAGGTAGCGCGGCCGCACCGGATGGTGTGCCAAGGCTTTGTTAATGGCCGGTGAAGTTTGTTAAGCGGATGCGTCCCAGTCTGCCGTGTTGCCATTCTGAAACCAACAAATCATCGAACATTATTCGTCCCCCGGCTGGGCCCTGCATCCCAGTAGGAGTGCGTATTCATTCGTTTTCATCTCAGGTCTGCTTGTCAGCGGTATTGGTCTTTTTGCTGGGCGGTGCCGATGTCGCCTCGGCGCAAAGTCAGGCCATCGACGGCAACATTGAAGGCGTCGTGCGGGGGCAAGACGGAGTAGCGTTGGCCGGGGCTGCCATCAAGGTGGCCAATCTCGGAACCGGCTTGACGCGGGAAGCGGCCACGCTGGATCAAGGCCAGTTTCGCGTCGCCTTGCTGCCACCGGGCACATACTCCGTCACCGCCAGCAAGTCAGGATTTTCGAGCGAAGTGCGTAATCAGGTGCGACTGGGCACCGGGCAATCGCTGACATTAAACTTCTCTTTGCCAGTAGGCGAAGTAGCCACCACGGTGGAAGTGAAGGAAGAGTTGCCCGCCGTCGAGGTAGGCCAGACGAGCGCGGTCTCGAACCTCTACACGGAGCGTGAAGCGCGCAACCTGCCCACCGCCGGCCGCAGCTTGCTGGACTTCTTTGTGTTGAACCCGGCCGTGAATGCCCCGCCGCTTTCCACCGGTGGTTCCGGCACGGGGACGCCTAGCATCTCTTTCGGCGGCCTGGGGTTCCGCCAGATCAATGTCGATGGCGTGTCGAACAATATCCAAGGCGGGGCGCGCAACCTGGTGATCAGCCAGGAATCGATCGGTTCGTTCCAGTTGGCCAACAACTACCCGGCGGAGTTTGGGCGTCAAGCGGCCGTTTTGATGAACTCGTTCACGCAATCGGGCAGCAATCAACTGCATGGGTCGGGCTTCCTGTTCACGCGCAACAAGGTACTGTCCGCGGTGCCGTTTCTGTTGGCCCCGGGCGCCAAGGCACCGGAGTTCTTTCGCTACAACTTCGGTGGCACCGTATCCGGCGCCATCATCAAGAACAAAGCTTTCTTCTTTGCCACCTATGAGCGCTGGACGCAGGACCTGCCGGTGGTTTCCACCTTTGGCGGCGCGCAACAGGCGCAGATCGGTCAGCAGTTGGGGATCGCGGCGGAGAATCTCGGCACCTTCACCACCACCTTCCGGGCGCACACTACCACTGGCAAGGTGGACTGGGAACTGAACCGCCGCAACCGGCTCTCGGCGCGCTATAACTTCTACTTTGACCGCGAATCGCCGCTCCAGGGCGGGCTACAGTCCCGCGAGGTGTCGACGCGCTTTGACGAAGCACCGCATTCATTCACCACCCAGTTGGTGACCACCGCATCGCCCACGCTGTTGAATGAAGCGCGCTTCCTGTTCGCCACCCGCGGCATCGAGAACGGCGTGCTCAAGCCGCTGAGTCCGCAGGTGACCATCCAAGGCATCGGCAGCTTCAACGGCAACGCCGACGGCGTGTTCTCCTCGCGCGAGCAGGGATTCCAGTTCATCGACAACGTCAGCTGGAACAAGGGTTCACATGCCATCAAGGCCGGTCTGGATATCCTGCCGGTTCAGTTCCGGGAGCGGACGCGCAATCTGAATGGGTCGTTCACCTTTGCCGGCCTGCCCGCCGTGGCCGGCAGCCGGGCTGCGCTCACGCCCCTGCAACACTATCTGGCCACCGTGGCCCGCACCGTCGATCCGGTCACGAATGCGCCTTACACCTACAGCCAGTTTACCCGCGCCGTGGGGCAGGAGTTCTATACGGCCCGCGTGATCAACCAGGGTTACTTTGTGCAGGACGACTGGCGCGTGACGCCCACCTTGAAGATCAACCTGGGGTTGCGGTACGAGCTATTCTGGCGGCCCGAAGGCATTGCCAACCCGGACTATCCCGCCACCGGCAGAATTCCGCAGGACAAGAACAACTGGGCCCCCCGCATTTCAGCGGCCTGGGATCCGTTCGGCAAGGGCAAGTCCGTCATCCGCGCCGGCTATGGACTCTACTACAACACCACCGTCGCCCAGACTTTCAACACATTCCTGCGTGGCAATGGCCGCGAAGTCCGCAATGTCACGATCACGGGAACCCAAGCCGGAGCGCCGGCGTTCACGTTGGGCGCGGTCCCGGGTTTCACTGGCGGCACGCCGCAGATCTCAAACCTGAACGTCTTCGCCGACAAGTTCTCTGATCCGATGGTCCACAGCTACTTTGCCGGGTTCGACCAGGAGTTCGCTGCCGGACACGCGCTGTCGGTGCAGTATCTCGGCAACCGGGCGCGACATCTTCCGCTGGCCCTCTTGAGTAACCTCCGGACAGTGGGCCAACTGCCCGATGGCCGCACGCTCTATGGAGGCACGGCCAATCGCCCCGATACCCGTTTTGGCAACATCTTCACCACCGCCTCGCAGGGCTACCAGAACTTCAATGGTCTGCTGGTCACGGTCACCCGCCGCTTGCGGAACGGCCTCAGCTTCCAGGCCGGATATCTCTACCAGGATGTCCAGGGCGTGGCCTACGTGAATGGCGCTGGAGCTTTCACCAACTTCGGGGCCACGTCCGTATCGGCGGCCACGGAGAACGCTGCGTTCGACCGAGGCCCGGGCGACTTCAACCAGCCGCACCGTTTCACGCTGACCGGGGTCTGGGAGCCGCGCTTGGCTCGCCTGCAAGGCATGGCCGGGCAGTTGGTGAATGGCTGGCAACTCTCCACTCGGACCGTCGCGCAATCGGGCTTGCCCTTTTCCCCGGTCACTGGACAGGACAACAATGCCGACACTCAGTTCACTGACCGTCCCGTGGGCCTGGGTTACAACTCCGCCCGCCTTCCCACCTACGCCACGGTGGACCTGCGCCTGACGCGCAGCTTCAAAGTCCGCGAATCGGGCCGCATGGAGTTCGTGGCGGAGGTCTTCAACGTCTCCAGCCGGTTGAACGTCACCAACGTCAACCGGACCTTTGGCCCCAACGCGACACCCAACGCCAACTTCAACGCCCCCACCGCGGCCGAGACTTCGCGTCAGTTCCAGTTGGCCGTCCGTTACTCGTTCTGACGCTCGCGCCTAGGCTAGCGGCTTGCCGATCAGGTTCGCCTCAAGGTAGGACGAATCGGGCCGGATGCGGAACTTTCCGTAGCAGAGTAAACGCAGGATGGGCGTCGGCCGCAGGTACCAGCTGGCCCAGCTGAGCGGGGTGTCGCCGGCGCTGTCGCGGGCGTCCACCTGGGCTCCGGCGTTCAGCAGACGCTGGATGGTCTCTTCGTCACCAAACGCCGCCGCGCGATGCAGCGGCGTTTCGCCCTTGGTGCGGCAATCCCGCATGAAGCCGCCGGTTTCAACGCCGGGTTTGGTGGCTACGTTCGGGTCCGCGCCGTGGGCCAGCAGTACCTCGACGACCCGGTTGTAGACCACCGGCTGTGTCTTGCACAATGCGGCATGCAAGGGCGTCTCGCCCGTATCCGGCAGCGGGACATTGGGGTCGGCACCTTGTTCCAGCAGGAACTGCGCCAGCCGCCAGTGGCCGTGGTAGCAGGCGCCATTCAGGTCCTGGTTCTCGCCCAGCGTCTCGATCCGCTCGCCTTCGGCCAGCAGATATCGGATCGCGCTGACGTCGCCGTAGTAGGCGCACCACTGGAGCAGCGACGTACCTTCGACATCGGTCGCGGTGGCTTCACCACCTTCGGCCAAGTATTCGAACACCAGGTCCGTGCGGCCCTCGGTGATCCGGTCCATTAGCAGCATGGCGGTACTCCCTTCAGGGGCTATTTGTAGGCGATCGCGGCGCTGGACGGCCCGGCCAAATGGATCACTTCAAATCGCGTGAACCCTACCTCCGTGCACCAACCGCGGAAGTCGGCCCCGCTGTAGTCAAAGGCCCCGCCGAACTCAATCAGCATGTTCAGCGACATCAGCAGCCCGCTCAGATTGGTGCGGCGCGCATCGTCAATCAACGCTTCAATCACCACGAATGCACCACCGACCGGCAGAGCATCGTAGGCCGCGCGGATCAGGTGCATCTTCTTTTCGAGATCCCAGTCATGCAGGATCATGCCCATCGTGATCAGGTCCGCCTTGGGCAGCGGCTGGTTGAAGAAGTCCACCTGGCCGGTGGTGACGCGATCAGAAAGCCCGGCGCGGGCGATGGCCGCCTGGGCAATCGGCTCCACCGGCGGCAGATCGTAGGACGCACACCGGATATGCGGGTGCCGCTTGGCCACTTCGACGCTCAACAGACCGGTGGCGCCGCCGATGTCGCACATGGTCTGGAACGGTGAGAAGTCGAACTTCTCCGCGAACGCCTCAAAGTTCATGCGCGACATGCCGGTCATGGCGCCCATGAACTGCTCCAAGCGCGCTAGTTCCTCGTAGAGGGTCTCAAATACACCCTTCTGCCCGTGCTTGGTCTCATTCTGCGGCTTTCCGGTCCGCAGCGCCTCCGGCAAGTCATGCCAGAACTTAAACAGGCGCGCATTCAACATCTCCAAAGCGCCGCCGATGTAGCGCGGGCTCTCCTGGCGGAGATAAAGCGAGCTGAGCGGCGAGTTGGCGTAGAGCGCCTCTTCCCCATCGCCGTCGCGCTCCAGGATGTTCATCGCCACCAGCGAATCAAAGAAGTCGCTGATGCCGCGCGGGTGGAGCCCAATTTCGGCCCCCAGTTCTTTTCCGGTGATCCGGCGATCAGCGAGTCGAGTGAATACTCCAAATTCGACGGCGGTCAGCAGCACCTTGGAGGGCCAGAAGGCGAGGGCCGTT
>JBIKMK010000166.1:0-7715 GCA_044359315.1 Bryobacteraceae bacterium
CTGACTAAGCTCGTCTCTCAGCTCGAACAGGTGCTTTCCGGAGACAGTTCATCTCCCGCGACCAGGCAAGTGTGGCTGCTGAATTCTGGAACTCGGGCATTGCGTAGGAGCCTTCCCCGCGGCCTCGCCCATTGCTCACGATTGCTCACTACTGCTCACGGGCAGGGCGAATCGTCCCGCACCGTCAGGCAAGTGGATAGAGGTCCATGTATCCCGGGGCTCGCGGCGATCAAGCCAGGAGCCCCGAGCCGGTACGGCGAACCGCCCCAATCCGAACAGACCCCGCCCGCCTCTTGCACCAATAGCAGACCCGCCGCCAGATCCCAGATCTCGAGGCCCCAATCCCACAGCGCGTCAAACCGTCCACAGGCGACGTAGGCTAAGTCGAGTCCCGTGCACCCTGTGCGGCGGAGCCCCTGGACATTCTGGCCGACGCGGAAGAATGGCGCCGGGTCCAGATCAGCGTGCCGCTTGGCGCTGGGGAAGCCGCTGGTGACCATGGCGTCCTTCAACGAGGCGGTGGCGGAAACCCGGATGGGGAGGCCGTTCAGGTAGGCACCGTGGCCACGCTCTGCGGTAAAGGTTTCTCCCCGCAGCGGGTCGTGGATGACCGCCACTTCAAGTTCGCCCCGTACCTCCAGCGCCAGCATGGTGCAGCAATGCGCCAACCCATGCGCGAAGTTCTTGGTGCCGTCCAGCGGATCGATGTACCACTGCCGGTCCGGCGAACCGTCCAGGCGCCCCGCTTCTTCGCAGACAATCGCGTCACCGGGAAACTCATCCTGTAGGCGGCCCACCATCAGCTGGGAGACGGCCACGTCCGTTGCGGTCACGATGTCGAAGTGGCCCTTCTGACGGCTTTCCATCCCGGAGCCGAAGCCCGCCCGGACCAGAACGCCCGCCTCTTCGGCAATGGAGATGGCGGTGGCCAGAGCGGTCATAAGGAGAAGGGCAGCCGGCTGAGCAGGTGGAACGGCTGCTCCCGGCTCTCCTGGGCATAGACACAAATCGCGTCGACGGGGAGAACCTCTTCGAGTATCGGCGCCAGTAGATCTCCCAAGTACTCCCGCACCTGATCCCGCAAGAGAGCATCATCCAGGCTGGAGGTGAGCGTCATGTGAAACTTCCACTGGTCCATCACGTAGGGGTAACCCCATTGGCTGATCAACTCCAACTGCCGTGCATCGGCGATACCGTGACGCCGCGCCGCCAGGGCGGCTTCCGTGGGCGGCTGGCGGAAGGGCTCAAAATACACGACAGAATCCGCGGCCAACTGGTGCAGCTCCGGGCTGGGGGCCGCCTCGGTCAGGGCCAAAAAACTGCCCAGGCGTGAGAGCCGTAGCCCGGGCAAGGTGAACGCTTTCCGGTCTTCCGCGAACTGCTGGGCGGCCGCGATTAGTTGATCGCGGCTGAACCCCTGGCGCAGCTCAAACGGCGGCTTGAGGGTGGCGTGGAAGCCATAGTGCCGGGGCGACTTCACAATTCCCGGCCACTCAGCGGACCAGGCCGCGGGCAGGCTGGTGGGGATTGCGGTTTGGCCAGAAACGGCATCGCGCCCCAACCATTGGCTTGCCGACCGCCACAGCGCCGAATCGGGTGTGGGGGCGTAGTAGATGGCGACGCGGCTGTTATCCAACACGCTGGCCCTCCACCCACACCTGATGCACGCAGGCTACTTGATTCTGATAACTGGCGGCCACCAAGTCCGCCCGATAACCCGGCTCCAGGCGGCCCCGATCCGCAAAGCCCGCCATCTCCGCCGGGGCGGCAGTGACCATCTCCAGCGCGGCCGATAGCGGAATCATGTCCGCCAACTGGAACGCCGCGGTGAGTAAGCTGGCGGGAACATAGTCGGATGAGAGTGCGTCCACCAACCCGTGCCCAATGGCTTCCCGCGCCGACAAGTTACCGGACTGGGAGCCGCCCAGCACAATATTCGGTGAGCCCATCACCGTCGCTAAGCCTTTCCGCTTCGCCGCGCGGGCCGCATCTAACGTGGTGGGGAACTCGGAGATTCGCGCGCCCTCGCGCACTGCCTGGTCCACATGCTCCTCACAACTGTCGTCGTGGCTGGCCAGCACCGCATGGGCCAGTTGCCCGGCCCGTTCCACCAGCCCTGCGCGGTTGGGTTCGGCGTACTTGGCTTGACGCTCCTTCTCTTCCGCCACCACATTGGCGAACCATTCATCGCTCACGCGGCCCATCCGCTGATAATCCTTTTTCAGCTTTTCCAGATCGACCGTCTGGCGCTGCCCGGGGGTGTGGTCCATCAGCGAGATCAGCCGGAGGCGGCCATGGCTGGAGACACGGTCAAACTGCGGCAGCAGATCCGGGTGGGGCAATTCGCAACGGAAGTGCAGGTAGTGGTCGGCCCCCAAGCCGCCTGCCTCCGTCGCGGCATCCAGGGCGGCGACGGAATCCTCGACAAAGTCCCGTGATTCGCCCATCACATCGCGTTCGACGCCAATGCAGACGGCATTCAGCACCGTGGTGATGCCCGTGCCGCGTACCTGTGCGTCGTGCGCGTAGAGCGCGATCAAGCCCGGCCAGCGCGCCGACCGCGGACGAAAGTGCTTCTCTAGATTGTCGGTGTGCAGCTCCACCAATCCGGGCAGCAGAAACCTCCCTTGGAGGTCGATCGCGCGGGGCAAGGAGCTTACGCCGGGCTGCACGTCACGAATCCTGCCATCCTCGATGCTGACGGTGCCCAGCACCACGTCTCCGGCCTTGGCGATCCGGCAGTTGGTAAGAATCATCACTGGTTCCCCAACACTGTAGCGGGCCCGCGTTACGCCAACATTAAATTCACGCATTCGAAAGAGTGTTGATATGTAAAGACGCTACAGTCATCGGTTATGACTGTTGCGAGCCGCCGCGTGCTGATTGACGGCCATCTCGTCCCCGCCACGCTTGAGCTCCGGGAGAGCCATATTGCCGCGATCCGGGCGGGAATTGATCCCGGCGCTTGGGATTTGGGGGACCGCTTGGTTCTACCGGGTATCATCGATCTCCACGGCGACGCGTTTGAACGCCAGTGGATGCCCCGGCCCCGCGTCTTTTTCCCGGTGGAGATGGCACTGCTCGAAACGGACCGCCAGTTGCTGGCCAATGGCATCACGACGGCTTTCCATGGGCTGACGGTCTCCTGGGAGCCCGGGCTGCGCGGAGTCGAACACGGGCGCCAGATGTTTGAGGCCCTGCGCCACATCGAAGGCCAGCTGCGGTGCGACACGCGCCTGCATTTGCGCTTTGAGATCTACGCGCTGGACGAAGCGCCGGAACTGATCCGTTGGGTGGAGGCGGGCCGGGTCGATCTCATTGCTTTCAATGATCACCTGGAGATGGTCGCCGCGCACTTGGACGACGAGAACAAGGCCGGTAAGTACGCGGAACGGAGCGGCCTCTCGGTAGACGGCTTCCGCCAGTTGCTGGGCCAGACGCGGGCAAGGTCCGGCGAAGTGCAGGGTGTGATTGAACAACTGGCAGCGGCGGGCCGCGCGCGCCAAATCCCCATGGCGTCGCACGATGATGAGACGCCTGAAATGCGGGAGTTCTATCAATCCTTGGGTTCCACGATTTGCGAGTTTCCGGTGGATGAACTCACCGCCCGCTCCGCAATCGAGCGAGGGAGCGAGGTGGTGATGGGCGGGCCCAACGTGGTGCGCGGTGGGAGTCACGCGAAGCGGATGACCGCCATGGACGCCATCCGCGGCGGCTACTGCACCGTGCTCGCGTCGGATTACTACTATCCGTCCCTGCTGCACGCAGCATTCCGGGTGGCGGGCACGGGTGCGGCCTCGCTCGCGGAGGTCTGGCAGCTGATTTCGGAGAATCCGGCGCGGGCCGCTGGTCTGAACGACCGGGGACAGTTGGCGCCAGGGAAGCGGGCCGACTTGACCGTGGTGGACGATACTCACCCGGCGCATCCGCGCGTAGCAGCCACCTTTACCGGCGGGCGCGCCGTCTACTGTGCGGAGCCGGCCCTGGTGGGAAACATTCATGAACCTGTCTTCGGTTGAGCGCTTCGGCGCTCGCGCCACTTACTATTCCAGTCATCGGCCCGGTTACCCCGAAGCCTTAACGGACCTCTTGGTCCGGACCGCTGAGTTGGCCCCGGGTGCGACGGTCGCCGACATTGGCTCCGGTACTGGCATCTCCTCCCGGCACTTTGTCGAACGGGGCTTCCAGGTATTCGCGGTGGAGCCGAACGGCGCCATGCGGGCCCAGGCGGAAGAAGCGTTCGGCGCCCAGCCCAACTTCCGCAGTCTGGCTGGAACGGCCGAAGCCACGACGTTGCCGGACCACAGCATGCGGCTAGTGACGGCGGCGACGGCGTTCCATTGGTTTGATGAGGGCGCTGCCCGCGCGGAGTTCTGCCGTATCGTCGAACCCGGCGGCTGGGCCGCCCTCTATTGGAACCGCCGCTTGGATGGCACCATCATCCATGATGTCGACCCGTTTTCCTACGACTACGACCATCTCCTACAGGATTGCACCGAGTACGCGCAATCCAGTCACCGCCGTATCCGGACCTGCGACGATCTGGCACCTTTCTTCGGTGCCCGGCCAGCGGAAACCCACTTCCCCAATGCCCAGCACCTCGACCTTGAGGGGTTAAAGGGCCGGCTGCTTTCGTCCTCCTACGCCCCGCTGCCGGGCACGCCCGGTTATCAGCCGCTGTTGGACGAGCTGGAAGCTTTGTTTGAACGCCATCAGCAGAATGGCCTGGTGACCATGCGCTACGATACCTGCGTCTTCTATGGCCCCATGGTGGCCGCCTAAGTTCCTATGAGCCAGCGCATCCTCTCCGAACAACCCACCATTGACCCGACGGCCCGTGTGCGTGACTCGACGCTGGGCGCTTGGACGGCGGTGGGCGCCCGCACCACGATTGCCGAAACCACCATGGGCGACTACTCCTATGTGGTGAATGATTCCAGCATCATCTACGCCGAGATCGGCAAGTTCTGCTCAATTGCCGCGCATACCCGCGTCAACCCGGGCAATCACCCGATGTGGCGCGCGGCGTTGCACCACTTCAGCTATCGCAGCGTTTCCTATCAGCTGGGCGAAGAAGACGACCTGGAATTCTTCGACTGGCGCCGCAGCCACAAAGTGGTGCTGGGCGACGATGTTTGGATCGGTCACGGAGCCATCATCCTGCCCGGCGTCACCATTGGAACGGGTGCGGGCGTGGGTGCCGGAGCCGTGGTGCGGCATGATGTGCCGCCCTTCGCGATTGTCGGTGGCGTACCGGCGCGGCAAATCCGCTGGCGCTTTGATGAGCCGGTCCGACAGGCGCTGCTCGAAATCGCGTGGTGGAACTGGCCACGAGAGGCGCTGAAGGCGGCCTTGGCCGACTTTAGAAAGCTGCCGGCGGAGCAGTTTGTCGAGAAGTATCGATCCGGAGTTCCGCCATTACCGGAAAGTGATCCGACGGATAGCGGCCCTGCTGGTGATCGGTGATCGTCACATAGCGCTCCGTGGTGAGCGGACCGCGCAGCAGGATCCAGTCGACGCGCCGTTCCAGGGCCTCCCCCCGGAAGCCGTGAAACGTCCCCGTAGGTCCTAGCCGCTCGGTGGCCTCCACGCGGGCATCGCGGAACTCCTGGCTGAGGATCTGGTAGACCTCTCCGCCGTCGGGTGAGTTGAAGTCCCCCGTCAAAATGACGCAATCGTCTGACTGCTGCGCCCGCTCCCGCAACAGGGCCGCGGACCGGAGCCGGGCCTCGGCTTGATCTGCCTTGTAGGGGAAGTGCGTATTGAACAGCGCGAACATGAGGCCGCTTTCGCGATGGCGCAACCGCGCCCAGTTGACGGCGTAGGGCTTGTGAATCAGCCAGGAACTGGACGCGGGGACATCGGGCGTCTCCGAGAACCAGAACGCCGCCGCCTCCTGCAACTCCACCGTGTCCCGGCGGTAGTAGACCGCGGTGAACTTCTCATCCTCATTGCCGTAGCGGCTGACGCCGAAGCGGGCGTACTCCGGGAGGGCCTCGTCCAGGTAGCGCAGTTGCTCGATCACCGGCTCCTGCAGACCCGCGATATCCGGCTGATAGTGACGCAACACGTCCGCCACCTGGCCGCGGCGGTTCTCCCAGTTGTCCAGGCCATCGGTAGGCTCCGGGTAACGGATATTGAACGACATGACGCGCAAGGTCATCGGACTGCGGCCCCCATACGTTGTGGCGATGTCTGTTGCTGGAGTCATGTTTGCGTTTCCTGACCGGTCACCAAAGCCTCCCCGATCACGTGCTCATTTTGCACCTGGACTTGACCGGACGGCCACCGCCGCCAGTGCCTCCGGCTCAGTTTGGCGGCTCTTACTTGGTGGCCGTCAGCCGGTTCTGCCCATCCACCCAGACGTGGGTGACAAAGGCGTAGTCGCGGCGGTCCTCGAAGGCCACCAGGTCAGCCAGCTTGCCCGTCTCGATACTGCCCAACTGGGCATCCTTGCCCAGATGCCGGGCCGGATTCAACGTCATCAGGCGTAACGCGTCGTTCGGTGCCATTCCCTGCCGGATCATGCGCACCGCGCTGCCGAGCAGGGAGGGGAAGTGGTAGTCGCTGCACAGAATGTCCACCAGATTTTCCGCCAGCGCCTCGTGGCAAGAAAGGTTGCCGCAATGGGAGCCGCCCCGGTAGTAGTTTGGCGCGCCCATGCACACCAGCATGCCCAGCTCCTTGGCTTTGCGTGCCGCCTCAATGGTGACGGGCATCTCGGCCATCGTGGCGCCGAAGTGGGCCGCTTCCAGCACATGTTCCACGGTGGTGTCGTCATGGCTGCCGATCGGCATTAAGCCCTTTACTGCCGCCTGAGCTTCGCCACGATTATTGACGGCCTTGGCCCGGCGGACGCGTTCGGCGAACCAAGCTTCCGCTTCCGGCACCGTGACGCCCTTAGCCAGCGCCCAGCGGCGGATCTGTTCGTCGCGCGTGTTGCGGTACTGGCGCTCGCCGGGCGTCGAGTCATTAAAGACCAGATTGCCGATGCTCTCGCGGGCGTCGATCAACTGACGCAATGCATCGTCACACGGCGCCAAGCTGGGGTCCCAGCGGACATGGATGAAGTGCCGGCCCAGTGCGGACTCCCGCAAGCGGCGGTACTCTTCCACCAGCTTCAAGCCGTTGCCGGTCCAGGAGCCCAACGGCCCTTCGGTCTCGTTCGAAATGCGAGCCGCTCCCAGCACGGTGGTGACACCGCAGCTGATGGCCCGCATATCCATCAGGTGGAACGCCAAGTCCACCGGAAAGTTGGTGTCGGGCCGGGGGTTGATCTCTTTTTCGAGATAGTCCGTATGGATGTCGATGACGCCTGGTGCGAGGTAGCGGCCGCCCAGGTCTAGGCCTTCCGGAAAGTGGCGGTCTGGTAGTACTTCTTCGATCAATCCGCCGGAAATCACCACGGAACCGTTCACCGTGCGATCGGTCAGGATGAGAGTGGCGTTGCTGAGTATCTGCCTTTGCATAGTTCGTTCTAAGTCCCCAATAGCTGCTTGCGGATGCGGTCCGAGACGCGTTCGACCAACGTCACCAGCAGCACGGAGACGATTGAATAGCCCAGCACGTCCTGATAGCGCAGCGCCATGTTCGCTACGTGCAACTGAAAGCCCAGGCCGCCGCCGCCAAATAAGCCCAGGACAATGGCGACGCGGAGGTTCACCTCAAACGCGAACAGCGCCAGCGCCAGCAGCGAAGGCATTACCTGCGGCAGG
>JBIKMK010000167.1:0-7686 GCA_044359315.1 Bryobacteraceae bacterium
ACACCGCCCGCCGAGCGGACCCATGCAGCCACGGTCACATCATTAACGGCTTTCGGCAACACCGGCAGCTTGGCCGCCACGGGTGCCGCGCCCACAAACTCCACCCGGCACTGGGGCAAGGCCGCGCGCAGCACATCCACACCGGAACGCGTCACTCGGCTGTAGCGGACATCGAGCAGCGCCAGCTCCTTCAACGCGGCCAGTTTTGAAAGGCCCGCATTGGTCATTTCACTGCGATAGAGATTCAGTTCCATCAGCTTCGGCAGCCGCGCCAGTTGCTCAACACCCGCGTCGGTCACCGGACCACCCAACAGGTTCAGCTTCCGTAGTGATTGCAGATCCGCCAACTGCGCCACACCCGCGTCAGTGATCTTCAAGCCATAAAGATCCAGCTCTTCGAGCGCACTTAAGCCCTTCAGCGACCGCAAGCCTTCATCAGTCACCAGCGAATCCCGCAAGTTGATCCGGCGCAGCTTCTTCAAGCCCGCCAAGCTCTTCATCATCTCGTCGGAGGCGGTGGAATAGCTCAAATCAAGCGATTCCAGATTTGCAAAAGGCGCCAAGCTAAACTTCTGCAACCGGCCCTGCGACAGGCGCAGTTCCTTCAAGTTGGTTAGCGTCTTCAGATGTTCAAAGCCGGTGTCTTTGACGTTGACGTTGGTAAGGAAGTGGGTGCTGAAGTGCAGTTTTTCGAGGTTCACCAACCCGGCCAGAAACTTCAGTTCCTCGTTTGCGTCCAGGCGGCTGCCCGCGCCGGGGTTCCAACTGGGACCGGGCAGATACAGCTCCTTCAGTGTGGTCAGCTGGCTGATCTTTTCGAGCTCTTTGGGCTCGATGATGGTGCCGTAGAGGTCCAGCCCGGTGATCTGGAATTCACCCGCCGGCAGGGCGCTCAAGTCCCGCACCGGCGTGCGGGCCTCGTTGATCAAGACACGGCCGCCCGCGCGGATCGCCCACGTGGCGATCTCCCGTTCTCCCGCGGCCAGAGCCGCGAGCGGGAGAAGCATGGCAACTGCGGTCAGCCGTGCTGTCATCGACTAAACCAGCTTCTGCTTGCGGATCGGCAGTTCGCGCACGCGCTTGCCCGTGGCGCGGAAGATAGCATTGGCGATGGCTGGGGCCACCGGCGGAACACCGGGTTCACCCACGCCCGCCGGAGCCTCATTGCTGGCCACGATATGGACGTGCGTCTTCAACGGCGCTTCCGGCATACGAGCCACCAGATAGTCGTTGAAGTTGCGCTGGACGATCTTGCCTTCTTTGGCCGTAATCTCGCCCATCATCGCGATGCTGGTGCCGAATACCGCCGCGCCTTCCATCTGGCTGCGCACCCGGTCCGGATGGATCACCAATCCCGCGTCCACCACCATGTGGACCTCGGGAATCCGCACGCGGCCATTGCTATCCACTTCCACTTCGACGACCGTCGCCACGTAGGTCAAGAAGCTGCGGTGAGCGGCAATGCCCAACGCGCGGCCCTTGGCGGGCTTCTTCTTCGCCCAGCCGGACTTCTCCGCAGCCACCTCGATCACATGACGCAAGCGGCCCGTGTCGAGCGGGAACTTATCAATCGGCTGGCCGTTGTTCCAGTACGCCACACCCTGCGCCTTCAAGTCGATCTTGCGCGCCGGACCCACGACGTCCAGCAGATACTCCACCGGATCGCGGCCTGCGGCATGGGCCAGTTCATCGACAAACGAGTGCGTCGCAAAGGCGTGATAGATGTTCGCCACCGCGCGCATCCAGCCAATGCGGACATGGTTCTTGGCCGGGCCATTTTCCGCGCGCAGGTTGGGGATGTCAAACGGCAAGTCCACCAAGCCCATGCCCAGCTCAAACTTCTGCCCGTACTCCGCCCTGGCGTCGAACGTCGAGCCGATGGTGGGGAACACGCTGCGGTGCAGCCACGCGGTCGGCTTGCCCTTGGCGTCCACACCAGCTTTGCAGTGCATCGCGGCAACGGCGTGGTAGTAGTCGAACTGAAGGTCTTCTTCGCGGCTCCACACCACCTTCACCGGCTTACCGATCTGCTTCGACAGCAGGGCGGCCTCGACCACGTAATCCGGCTTGGACTTGCGGCCAAAGCCGCCGCCCAGCAGCGTCACGTGGCAGATCACGTTCTTCTTGTCGATGCCCAGCGCGCCCGCGACGGCTTCTTGCACGGCTTGCGGATTTTGCGTGGCGGTCCAGGTGGTCAACTTGCCGTCCTTAAACTCAGCCACGGCGGCCGGAGGCTCCATGGCGGCGTGCGCCAGCAGCGGGACGTAGTAATCCGCCTCATGCGTCTTGGTCGCCTTGGCCAGCGCACCATCAAAATCGCCCTGGTTGCGGAACGCCTTCTGCGGCTTGCGCGCAGCGTCCATCAACTCCTTCTTGTAGACATCGGAATCGTAGCTCGAATGAACGCCGGCATCCCACTCCGCCTTCAGCTTCTTGCGGCCTTGCATCGCGGACCACGTGTTGTCCGCGATCACGGCCACGCCGCCCAGCGCCTGGAACATGTGCGGAGCCTTGAACGGCGGAATCACCGCCGTCTGCGACACGCCCTTCACCTTCTTGGCTTCGGCATCGTCAAAGCTCTTCAACGTGCCGCCATAGACCGGCGAACGCAGCACCGAAGCATAGACCATGCCCGGCATCTTGGCATCCATGCCAAACGTACCCTTGCCGCGGCATAGATCATCGCGGTCCACCATCGGCAGGTCCTTGCCGATGTAGCGGAACTCCGCCGCGCTCTTGAACTTCAGCTCGCTCTTGGCCGGTGCCTTCTGCTGCGATGCCAGCGTCACCAACTCGCCGTACCCGGCCTTCTTGCCGGACTTGGCATGGGTGACGACGCTCAGCGATGCCTTGCACTCCGACGCCGGGACGCCCCACTTCTGCGCCGCCGCCCGCTCCAGCATCAGGCGAGCTGACGCACCGGCTTCCCGCATCGCATCGTAGAAATCACGAATCGAGCAGGAGCCGTCGGTGTTCTGCGAGCCGTACTTCTCATCGCCGATCGCCTGTTCCAGCTTCACCAGCTTCCAGTCGGCTTCCAGTTCATCGGCGGCCACCATCGGCAGCACGCTGCGGATGCCGGTGCCCATCTCCGACCGGTGCGTCACGATGGTGATCGCGCCATTGGTGTCGAGCCCCAGATAGACGCTCGGCTGCCACGCCACCGCCGCCTGCGCCTCCTGCGGCACCACCTGAGCACCCAGGATCAGCGCGCCCGCGCCGAACAGCGTTTCGAGGAAACCGCGGCGCGAGACGTTCTGGACGCGCTCGCCTGAAAGGTTCGTCGTCGGTTCCATTACGCCTTCACCCCCGCGGCGATCTTGATGGCTTCACGAATCCGCTGATAGGTGCCACAACGGCAGATGTTGCCCTGCATGGCGCTATCAATGTCGGCGTCGTTGGGCTTGGCTTTCTGCTTCAGCAGGGCCACCGCCTGCATGATCTGGCCGCTTTGGCAGTAGCCACACTGCGGCACGTTCACCTGCATCCAGGCCTTCTGCACCGGATGATCACCGGTGGGGCTTAAGCCCTCAATCGTCGTCACCTTCTTGCCCGCCACGGCGGACATCGGCGTCACGCAACTGCGCGCTGCCGCGCCGTCAATGTGCACGGTGCAAGCGCCGCACAAACCCGCGCCGCAGCCGAACTTGGTGCCGGAAAGATCCGCAATGTCCCGCACGAACCAGAGCAGTGGCATCTCCGGATCGCCATCAAATTGGCGCGCCGCGCCGTTGAGGGTAAGTTTGATCATGACGTCTCTTGATACGATACCGGGTTCGGAGACTCTGCGCTGATATGTCCCTGCGATTTGCCATTCCCGTTGCCCTCTCTCTGGCCCCGGCCGTTTTCGCGCTCGATTTCACCGGTGCCTACTCACGCCCCGTCGCCGTCAAGGCGGGTGAGACGTTGGAGGTCAGCGTCGGCCTGCCCGCGCCATCGAAGCTGCCGCCCAATGGCCGCATCGCTGTCGAATGGGCGGGCTATCGCAAGGTGCTGCACGCGCTGGACCCGGATTTCTACATCGTCTACCGCGCGCCCCAAGCCGCCAGCCTGACACTGAAGGTCTCCGCGGTGGAGGACGAAGAGCCGATCTTCAACAACCCCCGCTGGCGCGAACTGGGCACCGTGCAGCAGATCGAACGCTTCCCCAAACGCACTCCCTGGCCCGCCGGCCTGAAGCTGCCGCTACGTGTTGACGTCAAGCCGGTCAGCTTCGGCGCTTCGACGCGCGGCATGGTCATCGAAGCCGAGCCTAATGATTCGATCGCGCAAGCCCAGCCCATCTCCATCGGCGCTTCCGGCAAGGACGAGAACCTCCACATCACCGGCGGTGCCGACGACATCGAGTATTTCGACAACGGCCTCATCGGCAAGTCCGGCCTTGACTGGTTCAAGATCGAATACAAGGGCACCACCCCGCGCCTCTTCACGGCCAACCTCACTCTGCCTGATCCGTTCGTCGTGGCGCAGTTGCAGATCTACACCGCCGATGGCAAAGAGTTCCGCGACGGAGCCAATCCCAACGAGCGCGTCCACCAACAGACCGAAGGCCACCGCACGGCCATGGCCCGCACCTTCAAGCCCGGCGGCGTCTACTACCTGAAGGTAGAATCAAACTCCCCCGGCTACGAGGTGGAACTGCGGATGCGCCAGCCCGCGCCCTATAGCGACCCGCGCGAAGCCGTGCGCCAAGCGATGTATGACCAATCGACGCAAGTGCATGCCTGGCTGCTGAACCGTCCGCGCGGTGCCGCTGTTGATCGCCGCATTCGCGACACCGGCAGCTTGCTCGGTACGCATTGCATGAGCTGCCACACGCAATCAGGCGTCTGGGGCCCTGCGGGCGCCATGATGAACGGCTACCGCCCGGAGAACGTCACCAATCTGCGGCAGCTGTCGAACCTGATGTACGAATCGCTGCGGCCCACCAACGTGCTGCAGGACGCGGCCAACAACACCAGCCTGGCGCCGCTGGATCTAGGCGATGGCCCGGCCGGCACGCGCGCCGCGGGCTACAACGTGGTCACCTTCGAAAACGTCGTGCCCGCCCGGCGACTGCATTCCGCCCAACAGATCCGCACCGCCAACTTCATGCTGCAATCGGCGGACCCTTCGGGCATCAACGCTGCGGGACCTGGCTCAAATGTCGGTGAGGCGATCGTCTACCGCTTCTCGGGCGAGATCCTGCGCCGCGCCTATGAGCAGGCCCGCGACGAGAAGTATCTGAAGGCGATCGAAGAGAAGGCCGAAAAGACCATCGCCGTCCGGCCCAAGTACACGGACGACCTGGCCAACCGCATCCTCTTCTTCATCGACACCTTCCCGGCCAACTACGTCGCCTTGCGCGAAGAGTCCGATGCCGCGCAGACTCTGCAAACACGGGGCCGCGCCCAGATCGCCGCCGATGAGCGTCGCCTGCGGCAGATCCAAAAGCCCGACGGCAGCTGGGGCTTCAACCCGGGTGTCACCACCGACGACGGCTACAACTGGAAGAACGCCACCGATAGCGCCCAGGACATCGACCCGGCACCCACGGCGCTGGCCTTAAGCGCATTGAAAGCTCTCGGCTACGACGACCGCGACCCCGCCGTGAAGCGTGGCGTCCAGGCGCTGCTGAAGATGCAGTTCACGCACGGCCTGTTCAACCACAACGCGCTCACCGGCTTTGTGACCACGGCCTATTCGATGCACGCGCTCTCGCGGCTCTATCCAGTGACGCCGGTGGAGCCCACGCGTGCTGACTTTGAGGCTCGCCCCAACGAATCGCTGGCCGACACGGTCGCGCGTTTCCGCGCGCTGGCGCAGTTGGGCTTTGGCCGCAATGACGCGCAGTTCCTCGACCTGGTCCTGACTGGCGCCACCCATGCCAGCCCACAGGTCCGCTACTGGGCGCAGATCGCGCTCGGCGGCCTGCACAATGAGCGCGGCGTGCAGGCGCAATTGAGCGGCTTGGGTGACCCGGTGAAGATGGTCCGTGAAGCGGCCCGTTGGGGCATGCGGCAAACTCTGCTCGACGACAAAGGCTGGGACTATCTCTTCGCCACTTACGACAAAGCCGACGACCTGACGCGTGAAGGCATCGCCGGAGCACTGATCATCCGCGCCGATGGCGTCCTGAGCCGCACCGCCGCGCAGTTTCCGCGCCTGTCGGCCACGCTGGCCAAGATGATGAATGACGACCCGGCGCCCGGTGTCCGCGCCTGGTCCAGCCGCGCCGCCTGGAACTGGTGGGTCTGGAACCCGCCGGTCCGCCAGACCCTCAACGCCGCCTTCATCCACAGCCTCGATTTGCCGGAGCCGCAGGTGCTGGTGGAAGCAGCAAAAAGATACCAGACCGAAGCGCTCTTCATCGCCAACGGCCAGCGCGCCAACGGCAGCAAAGAACACCAGTACCCCGAACTGACGCAGTTGTTTGACCAGATCACCAAACGCGTCGAAAAAGGCGCCAGCCAGGAGTTTGTCTACCGGTTGACCAAGATCGCCAGCACCTACTATTCCACCGCCGGCGGCGATGGTGGCCCCGGGCAGATGGGGTACGTCACGCCCAAGGCCGCCGAGATGATGGGCAAAGCGATCCTGCCCGTCTGGAGCAAAGCGGAAGCGCTCTCCGGCGACGCAGCGGAAAAGACGCAGCAGTTGAAGTTGGCCATTGAAGCCTCGGCCAACGCCACCTTTGACCCGTTGCAGAAGAAGGTGCTCGACTACTCCTCCGGCGGCCCGGAGAACCTGCGCACCCTCGCTTCGACGTCACTCTCTGACCCGCGCGTCATCTCGCTGCCAGCCACGCAGGAGTTTCTGGAGCCGCTCGCCTCACAGATCACCCGTGGCGCGCAGGAGCCGGAACGGCGCACGGAACTGGTCGGCCCACTGATCAAGCTGTTCAGCCGCGCCCGCTGGGACATGCCCAAAACGGACGAGCAGCAGAAGATTTTCTATGGCCTGCTGGTGCCTAGTTTCGCGCCCGAGCGCGGGAAGCTGGAAGAGAATACGCGAAACCTTTTGCAGATGGAAAAGGATCCGCCCGATTGGTACCTAGCCCGTAGCATCAGCACGGTGATCCACTCGAACCCGGATCTGCAAACCCCGGCGCTGCTCGATAAGTTCCCCAAAACCTTCTCGACGCCCATGGATGAGATGTTGTGGCTGCCCACCGTGAAGTGGCTCTCCTCCTACGGCACCCCGCTGCCCGCCGTGAAGGAGGAACCCAAGGGTCCGGACGCGCTGACCCCCTTGCGGGAGCGCGCCGTCAACCTGTTCGTCAAGCAGCTCATCGACGAAAAGACCGACCGGCGTCTACGCAACTCCGCCCTCGCGCTGGCCGCCGATCCGCGCATCCATACCGACCCCAAGATCCGCCCCGCGCTGGCCAAGGTAAAGCCCGCCTACGTCGAAGAAGACGTGCCGGAAGTGAAAGCGATGCCCGCCGCCTGGCAGGCCAACTTCCAGTACTTCAAAAACTGGGTGGCCCCCGAGATGATCAAGGCCAACCGCGAAGACGAATTCAGCTGCCTGGGCTGCCACGGCGTCGCGGGCCGCGTCCCGTCGATGGAGCTTTCGCCAGCCGACGAGAACGGCTACCAAAGCTCCAAAGGCCTCTATCGCAACTACACGGCCCTGCTCGAACGCATCAATGAAAACGATGTCGAAAAGAGCAAGATCCTCCGCAAGCCGCTCAATGTCCAAAGC
>JBIKMK010000169.1:0-7644 GCA_044359315.1 Bryobacteraceae bacterium
AATGTTCGCCGTGTCGGTCTTCGCCCAGCCGGCCGCTTCACTCCCCGGCATTAGCCAGGGCTTCCAGGCCTTGACCGAGCGGGTGAACCCATCCGTGGTGCAGGTCATCACGCGCGGCTTCTCGACCCAAGAAGAAGGCTCCGGCACGTTTATCCGGGCCAGCCGCGGCAGTGGTTCCGGCGTCGTGGTGGACCCCAACGGCTACATCATCACCAACGCCCACGTGGTCGGCTTCTCACGCCGCGTGGAGGTGCTGCTGCCCCAACGCGCCGATCAGGATATGCGCCACCACAGCGTGCTGAAGCCCGGCGGCAAGCTGCTGGCAGCGGACGTGATTGGTGTCGACAAAGAAGCGGACCTGGCCGTCCTGAAGATCGCCGAGACCGGCTTGCCCGCTTTACGGTTTTCTGATTCTGAAATGTTGCGTCAAGGCCATCTGGTGTTTGCCTTCGGCAGCCCGTTCGGGCTGGACAACTCGGTCACCATGGGCGTGGTCAGCTCCATGGCCCGGCAGTTGCGGGCGGATGACCCGATGGTCTACATCCAGACGGATGCCGCAATCAATCCGGGCAATAGCGGCGGGCCGCTGGTGGATTCCGAAGGAGGGATCGTCGGCATCAATACCTTCATCATTTCTCCTTCCGGCACCAACAGCGGCATCGGTTTCGCGGTGCCCAGCAACATCGTCCGCAGCGTCTTTGAGCAGATTCGTGACCACGGCCATGTCAAGCGCGGCCAGATTGGCGTTATCGCCCAGACCATCACCATGCCCTTGGCACAGGCCCTGGGCCTCAGCCGGGATTGGGGTGCCATCATCGCCGACGTGACCGAAGGCAGCGCCGCCGCCATTGCCGGTCTCCAGGTGAAAGACGTCGTGGTTTCACTCAACGGGCGTCCCATGGAGAATGCGCGCCAGTTCGGCGTCACCGTTTATCGCAATGCCGGACGGACGATCTCGATTGGCGTGCTGCGGGGCGGGCAGACCAAGACCATCGACGTGGCCGTGCTGGAGCGCCCGCGCGATCCGGACCGCCTGATCAGCTTCGTGAAGGGCCGCGATAATCTGGTGGCGCCGTTGGGCGCTTTGCTGGTGGAGCTGGATGCGAAGGTGACACCCCTGCTGCCGCCTCTCCGCCGTCTTTCGGGCGTTGTTGTGGCCGGCCTGGTGTCGGACCTGGGTATTGGAGACAACCACCTGCAAGCCGGCGACGTGCTGCACGAGATCAACAATGCGACGGTCAACTCGATTGCCGATGTCCGCCGGGCGGTGGCGGACCTAAAGCACGGGCAGCCGGTGGCCCTCTACGTGGAGCGCCAAGGACAGTTGCAGTACCTGCTCCTCGAACTCGATTAGATCCCTAGTCAGCCGGATGGGGCGGGTTCAGGCCAGGCACGTGGTCTAGCGGCAGCAGCGTTCGCCATCCGGCGCGGCCGAGATTGGAGAAAGGGCCTCCAGCAGCTTGCAGTCCCGTTTGGGAGCGGTGCAGTCCTTGGCGCATAGCATCGCTTCCAGTTCACGCTCCAGGCGCTGCAGGGTGGCAATCCGGCCCCGTACCTCGGCCAGCTTGTGTTCCGTGGCGGCACAGACATCGCCGCATGTCGTGTCCTCGGAGGCGGCCAGCGCCAGCAGTTCTTCAATCTCGGTGAGCGAAAAGCCCAGCCGCTGGGATTCGCGGATGAAACGGATTTGCCGGATGGTGGTTTCCGGGTATTGGCGGTAACCGCCTTTGGAGGGTGGCTGACGGATCAGTCCGCGGCGCTCATAGTAGCGGATGGTTTCTACGCCCACCCCTGCTTCCTGAGCTGCCGCGGAGATCGTCATTGTGGGTCAACTACTGCTTGGGCTGGCAGCAAGAACATTTGCAGCCGCACTTGCATTGACAACTGCAAGTCGCAGAACAGCCTTCGCCGCATCCGCCTTCGCAGATGCAAGCTTCGCAACATTTGGTGTTTTCGGCCATCGGAAGTACCTCCTTCCATTCCAACATACGGTCTGTACCGTAGTACGGAGTCAAGAGATTCTTTTGCGGTGCCGAAAAACTATTTCACTTCCAGCGCGACACTGGCCTGTACGTTTTCCCATTCCAACTGCAGCGTGCCCTTCCTGCCGTCGCCGGTCAGTGTGTACTTCAGGATTTCCACCAGTTGGGCGGGCTTGGCCATGGTCATCTTGACGCGGCCCAAATCATTGGCCGCGTTGTAGGAGAGGCCCCACTGGCCGGTCTGCTTGCTGACGATCAACTGCCACTGGGCGGGGTCGGAAAGCTCGACAAATAGCGTGTAGTCGCCCTTGGGCACCATCAATCCGCCGAGAAGGAGATCCACTTCAGTATGCAGGGCGGTGGCGGAGTTGGCTCCGGCGCGCCATACGGGGTATGTGCGGTCACGGCTGATCAAACCATCCTTGGAGAAGATCTGGCCGGCCCGGCCGTTGACCCGCGGTGCCGCGTACTTGATGCTGACGTTGCCACCCGTGTAGGACTTCGCCTCCGTGGTGGTGGGGCTCTGGCCACATGCCGCTAGGGCCGCTGCCAGCAGTCCGGTCAACACTCTCATCCGTCGTCTCATGTCATTTCTCCTTCAACCGGGAGCCGCCGTTCACTGCAACCGAGTCAGCCCGCCGGTTCCAACGGTTTTGATGTTCTCATGAATGCTGCGGATGCTTGTGAATCAGCCGCTCAAGATGCGCTAGCGGCGGCAGACGCCGCGTCATGGGATTCGGCCCGGATCTGCCGGAAGTCGCTTTCGGCGCGGAGAAACGCTTCCACCACGGCCGGGTCAAAGTGCCGGGAGCTTTCGGCCTGGATGATGCGGACGGCCTCCTCATGGGAGAACGCTTCCTTGTAGACCCGTTTGCTCACCAGTGCATCGTAGACGTCGGCCACGGCCATCAGCCGGGCGGCCAGCGGAATGCCTTCACCGGTCAAGCCTTGCGGATAGCCGCGCCCGTCCCAACGCTCGTGATGGCTGTAGACCAGCTCATACGCCATCCGGAAAAACTTCTCATCATGCAGGCCGGAGCGATCCGAGGCCTTCTGTAGCACGTCACGGCCGAACACCACATGCTGGCGGATAATCAGCAGTTCTTCCGGGGTTAAGGCACCGGCTTTGCGCAGGATGTGATCCGGCACGCCCACCTTGCCGACGTCGTGGATGGGGGCCAGTTGCACCATCAAGTGGATAGTCTCTTCCGACAACAAGGGGCGGTACCTCGGGTCCGTCGAAAGCGCCCGGCAGAGCACGCGCATATAACGCTCAATCCGCTGCAAATGGTCACCTGTCTCCGGATCGCGCATGGTGGTGAGCAGGGCGAGAGCGTTCAGGATAAAGTGCTTGGCGGACGCCAGTTGATGGTCGGACGACTGGCTGTTCTGCCGCACCCAGCGCAACTTTAGCGCGGCGCAACAGGACGCGCCGCCGGCCAGCGCCAGCGTGGCGGGCAGCGGAGAAGCAAATGCACCCGTCAGCCCCAGTCCCGCCCACGCCGCGGCCCACACAACGACCGCCAGCGCTACCGAGAAGCAAGCGGCGGTGAAGACGCGGAAACGGATGAACAACTGCGGCAGCACCAGCCAAACCAGCAGCACCAGCAGCCACTCGGCTGTTCCGGCGGAGCCGGGCGGGCGAAACGAATCGCCGGCGAGAATGTTGTCCGCCACCGTGGCATGAACGGTGGAGGCGGACAAAATACGATTCGCACCCAGCAGCGGCGCTCCCTGGCCGCCCACGGAAGTGCCCACGATCACCAGTTTGCCCCGTAAGCCAGGTTCAGGCACCGGATCCTTCATCAGTTGACCCGCCGAGTATCGGGGCAATCCGCCAGCCGACTCCCGGAACCGCAACACCAGGTCGGCTGCCCCTTGACCGGATGGCGACATGGGGTACTTCCGGCTACGCTGGAACTGCCGGAGAGCCGCCAGCGCCAAACTAGGATACAGGTGACCTTCGTAGAGAACCACCAACGGTGCACGGCGGAGCACGCCGTCAGTATCAGGAATCAGGTTGAGAAAGCCGTGGCCGGCCGCCGGCAGTGCCAGCACCGAGTCGCCGCACACCACGCCCTTGGCCTCACGGACCTGCATGCCCGTTTCCGGTAGGGCTGACAGCGGACAATCACCGGGTGGCGCGGGATGTCCTTCCAGCTGGAAAAAGTAGCCGGGCACAACCGGTACCTCCGCCATCGCGGCGGCCAACGAGGGTTCCCCCCCCGGTGCAAATACAAAATCCAGCGCCACGGTCGAGGCTCCCGCAGCTGCAATGGTGTGGATCAGTTGGGCTACTACCGGTCGCGGCCAAGGCCAACGTCCAAACTGCGCCAAACTGACTTCGTCCACTTCGACTAGAACGACGTCGCCGGAGGCCTGTCCCGGCCCCAGCAGGGTGGCAAAGCGGTCAAACAATGAGGTATTGAGAAGCTCGAAGGCTTTCGGTGCCAGGGCCGCCATTCCCACCACAGCCAGACAAGCCACGGTGCACGCAGCAATGTATCGGGCCGGTAATGACGGGCGGAACTTCATCGCAACACCGCTGCTTTCTGCAAATCGCTAACTGTTCACCTGGGCTGGGATCAAGGCCAACCCCCAGGCGGAGCCCGTCCCAACCTGAGATAGAAAACTTATCTCATTGCGGGAAACTATCCATCTTTGAGGCCATATTCTAAAACATGAGAATAATCACATTCATGATAAACAGCAAGTGAATTTACGGTTGATTGAGGATTTGCCGGGGCAGGCTCCCGATCTGGCTCCAATGGCCCCCGGCTGAGCCAGGTTTGCCCGCCCGTCATGTGCTCAGCTCGATGGGTGCCATTTTCATCGAGACAGAAAAGTACACGTGATTCTGAGTAATCAGAGTGTAATTCACCAGCTATTTTCGCTCGCAGAGTCCTCAATTGCAGTGCAGCTGCGGGCAGTTCCTCGGCGGAGATCCCCGGCCGCGCCTTTTAGTGCCCCGGCGTCCGGTCGCCCAGCCATGGCTTCAAGTCAGGAAATAGAAAGCTGCGGGTCGCCTCGTCGTCCAACTGTTGGGAAAGAATTAACCGGGCCCCGGAATCGAGTTTGGCCAACGGGGCTTCGCCGCGCAACTTCTGCCCGATCGCGCGGGCCGATTCGTAGCCCATCTTGAAGGGGTCCTGCACCACCAGGGCATCGATCCAGCCTTCGCGCAGATCCTTCACCAGGGCCTCAGAGGCATCAAAGGCCACCATCTTCACCTGCCGCGCCTGGCGGGATTTCAGCGCCTGCACTGCGCCCATCGAACTCGACTCATTGTCGGCGAACACGCCTTTCAAGTCCGGGTGAGCACTGAGTACATTCTCGGTCGCCGCCATCGACTTGGCTTGGCTGGCCATGCCGAACTGCATGGCGACAATCTGGATGGCCGGAAACTTGGCCTTGATCTCTTCCGCAAACCCTTCTTCGCGCTCCATCGTTGCCGCACTGCCGGGCATGAAGCCGATCACCGCCACCTTACCCGCCTGGCCGATCACCTCCGCCAGCCGCCGCGCCGCCATTCGTCCACCTTCGCGATTGTCAGTGGCGACGTAGGAAACCGGCTTGTCACTATCGAGCGCCGAATCAAAGATCGCCACCGGAATGCCCGCCTTTGCCGCCCGCTCCACCACCCCGGCGAGTGCCTTGCGATCAACAGGCGCCAGCGCGATGCCCGCCACCCGGCGGTTGATCATGCTTTCGACAATCTCAATTTGGCGGCTGGAATCAATCTCGAGCGTGGGTGCGTTCCATTCCACCTCAAAACCAAACTCCCGCGAAGCCTTCACCGCCCCGGCATGCACTGTCTGCCAGAAGATGTGGTTCGCACCCTTGGGCACCACTCCCACGATAGGCTTGCCGGACCGGCCGCAGCTAACGGCCAAAAGCAACAGAGCGGCCAGACACGACTTAGCCAGACAAGGCTTCGCAAGATTGAGCATCATGGAACAGTATGCCTCTAGTGAAGGTGGCCAGTCGCGCCATGCTCGAACGGTTCGGGTTGACCGAACACCTGATCGGTGATGACCGCGTGGCCATCTGCCGCGTCGGCACCGAGATCCATGCCGTCGATGGGCTGTGCCCGCATCGCGGCGGGCCGCTGGCCCAAGGTGCGTTGCATGGCCGAATGCTCGTGTGTCCGTGGCATGCCTGGGAGTTTGATTGCGTCACCGGTGAAAGCGACTTTCTCCCCGCCGCCAAGCTGAAGACCTATCCGGTCACCGTTGATGGCGACGACGTACTGATCGAGATCGAGTAGAACCAAGCGTGCCCGAACTGCCTGAAGTCGAAACCATTGCCCGCGTGCTGCGCCAGCACCTGCTCGGACAGCGGTTGGATGGTGCCCGCCTTGCCGCGATCAGCCGTCACGGCAAAGCGCTACTGTTCGATTTCAGCGATGCCGCCCCGGGCCGGGAACGGCTGGTGGCTCGCCTGGGCATGACCGGCACACTACGATTGAACGCAACGCCGGACAAGCATACGCAAGCAGTGCTCCAGTTTGAGCGCGACACGCTGGTCTACAGCGACATACGCAAGTTTGGGCGCCTGGTCTGGTCGGCCGAGCCGCTCCACCTGGGCCCGGACATTCTGGCGATGCCCGCCGAGCAACTGGCGGCGAAGCTGGCCACCCGCGAACGAGCCATCAAGCCGCTGCTGCTCGATCAAGCGCTGGCGTCTGGCCTGGGAAACATTTACGTCGATGAGTGCCTGTTTGCCGCCCGCACACATCCGCTGACCCCGGCCAGCTGCGTGGATGCTGTGGCACTTAGCAACGCCGTCACCCGCATCCTCGAAGCCGCGATTGCCGCGGGTGGCTCCACTATTTCCGATTTCTTTGATCCGCTCGGCCGTGCCGGACAGTACCAGTTGCAGCATCGGGTCTATGGCCGCTCGGGCGAACCCTGTCCCAACTGCGGCGCGCCCATCGTGCGCCTGCTGGTGGCTCAACGGGGAACCCACATCTGCCCCCAATGCCAACCGCTTCCGCTCCATCGATAAGCGCCCGTAGAAACAAAAATGGCGGGGCTCCCCCTGAAGGGAGTCCCGCCATAAATGAGGTTGCGCTGTAACTCGACTACGAGCGGCGGCGCAGCAGGCTGGCCGCGCCGAGACCGGCCGCGATCATCGCCCAGGTGCCAGGCTCCGGCACGGGGTTGCTGGCGCTGGGGAAATCACCGCCCACGGCCCAGTTCAGATCGGACGCGGCGTTGATCGACGCCAAGCCCGCGGCGTTCAGGTTGATCTGAACAAACGTGCCATTGTCGGCCGCACTGAAAACCTGCGAACCGAACGCCGTACCCGTGCCCAAGTCGTTATAGATGCCGACGCCCGCAACGAAGTTGGTCAAGTCGGACGGATCAGTGCTCACTTCGTAGAGAGTGTAGATGCCCGTGGGGTTCGTGCTGATGTAGCCCGGTAGGGGGTTATCTTCGACGAAGGACTGAATGTAAGCTCCAGTCACGAGAATGCTCGCATCCGGAATCGAGAAGACGAAAGCGCTGCGATAGCTTTGATTGTCTCCCAAACAAATATCCGATGATCCGCAGACTCCGGCGATCCAGTTGTCACCAACGCCGGGCAAACCGTCACTCCGATACCAGCTGGCGAACGAGGCGGTGACGGAGGCCGTGCTGGCGTCGCTGTAGGTCAGTTC
>JBIKMK010000170.1:0-7643 GCA_044359315.1 Bryobacteraceae bacterium
CTCGAATCGGCTTGCCGGTCTTGTGGGTCAGCACTGATTCCAGCAGTTGCAGAACGGAGGTGTGGTCAAACACTTCCGAGCAAACATGTCCGCCCCGGCTCCATGGTGATGCCACCACCAGCGGCACCCGAAAGCCAAGCCCCACCGGTCCGCCGCGTGCTTCGGCCGCCGGCTTGCGCTGCCGGTCCCGATCGAGCGGCCAAAACTCCACGCTGGGATCGATTCCCTCCGAGGTCCGCCCCGATTCCGGCTGGCCCGGCGCCGGGACGGCGAACGGCGGAACATGGTCAAAATAGCCATCGTTCTCGTCGTAGGTCAGGACGAAGATGGTCTTCCTCCAGACCTCCGGATTCTGCGTCAGGATGTTCAGCACCTCTGACAGCATCCAGGCGCCGTACCACGGGGAACCGGGATGATCAGAGAATCGCTCCGGTGGCACCACCCAGGAAACAGCGGGAAGCTTGCCCGCAGCCACATCCTGGCGGAACTGGTGGAGCACGTCGCCTTGGGGTACCTCCAGCGTCCGTTCCGCGCCTCCGTCGCGATAGCGTAACGACGTCAAGTCGCGATAGCCGGGGTCGCCTTCGTTGGTGCAAAACGCCTTCTGGTGAAGTTGCCGCTCGCGCTCCGTCAGCTTGGCGTAAGCCTCAGCCGTGTACTTCGACAACACTTGGGTCAGCAGTTGCAACTCCTGCTGCTTGGCTCGCCGCTCCCGCGTCAATTTCGGGGCCTCTCCGGCCGGTGCCGCGGCAATCTTCTGCGTCAGGGCCGCGATCTCCCCCGGCAGTTTCTGAATGGCTGATCGGGCGTGCGTTTGAAAGCTCTTGGAATGGAAGACGTGATACTGCTCGAACCATTCAATCGGATTGTCGGTGAAGTTGGCGAGCCAAGCGTCTTGCTCCCCGTTGAACCCGGTGGGCAGACTGAGTTCGTTCTGGTAGATCTTCCAGGAGATGCCGGCGTCCTCCAACCGTTCCGGGAACGTGGTCCACTTCGCCAGTGCCATGTAGTCGACATCAGAGTTGCGGACGTTGGCCACGGAGGCGGCATTCTGCTGCTCGCGGATCGTGCCGGTCCACAGGAAAAGCCGGTTGGGGGTTGTGCCTGTCAGTGAAGAGCAAAAGTTCTGATCGCAGATCGTGAAGGCGTCGGCCAGCGCGTAATAGAACGGCAAGTCGGACCGGTCGTAGTAGCCCAACGTCAAGGGCTTGCCCGCGCAGTCCTTACGGTTGGTCTTCTTGGCCTCCAACCACTGGTCATGATTCCCGAAATTCCGCGCGTCCGTCTGATCGCGCCAGGAGTGCGGCAACGATCCCAGCCAGGTAGCGTTCGATTCCTTGATGTCCAGCCGGAACGGCGCGTACGTCTCGCCGGCCGCATTGGTCTGTAGCCAAACCGGCTTCTGGTCAGGCAAGGTGACGGCCCGGGGATCGTTGAAACCGCGTACACCCCGCAGCGTTCCATAGAGGTGATCAAAGGAGCGGTTTTCCTGCATCAGGATGACGACGTGCTCGGCATCAAGATAGGTGGAGCCCGGCTCAGCCTCAATCGAGGCCGCTTGCTCGACGGCCGCCATCAAGGACGCCGACAGGCTGGCCCCGCCCGCCAGTTGGGCTGCCTGAATGAAGAATTTGCGGCGCGTGGAACCGGTCTTGTCCGTTTTCACTTCTTGGTCGCCCCCCATGTCAGTTCCGCCAGCACCGGAAAGTGGTCCGAAGGAAAGCGGCCGTCCTGGCTAAAGGTAATGGTTTCGTTCGCCGCCACTTTCCATGCGGCGCTCACCAGAATCCAATCGATCCGGGCTTCACCGGGCTGACCCTTGAAGCCATGGAATGTTCCTTCTGGCCCAGTTTTGCGGCCGGCGAGCGAGCGGGAGTCGAGCAACCCGGTGGCGAGCAGCGCCTGGTGCACGGCCCCGCCCGCAGGAGCGTTGAAGTCCCCCGTCAGGATGACTGGCACACCTTTCTTCAACCCAGCGATCTTCTCTGCGATCACAGCCACTGCTTTCATTCGAGCCTCTTCGTCCTGGCGGCGGTGCGCAAAGTGAGTATTCAGCAGATAGAACTGCTTTCCGCCCGCTTCGAATAGCCCCCAGGTAACCATGCGCGGCAAGCTCATGTTCCAGGATTGACTTCCCGCGACGGTGGGCGTCTCGGAGAGCCAAAACTGCCCCTGCTCCTGCAACCGCAATCGCCCCCGGCGATAGAACACGCCCATATGCTCGTCTTCGGAATTCCCCCGGCGGCTGGTGCCGAACCAGGAGTACTCCGGCAACTTCTCCACCAGATAGTCGCCCTGCAGCTTGAACAGTTCCTGGGTTCCGATCAGATCGGGTTGTGCCTGCTTGATCGATGCAATGAAGATGTCGCGCCGCTTGTCCCAAAGGTCAGCTCCGTCATCCTTGCTGGGGTAGCGGACGTTGTAGGACATCACCTTCAACGTTTGCCCCAGGCATGGCAGAACGATCGCCAGGAACAACACAAGTCTGAACATCCATGCTTTCTCCACCGTCTGGCGCCGCGTCTGAGTCATCCCCATACTTTGGCACAGCAATATGACGGACACTTGTCAAAACCCCGATCTCATTGAAGTCAGAAGACAAACTTCAGCGACAATTGCATCGACCGCGGCCCACCCACCTGGAACAGCGGATTCTGCCCGCCCAGACCGTTGCTCAACAACTGAGTCGAGCGGCCAAAGTTGGCGCTAGTCATCACGCCGGTGGGGTTGGCAAAGTTGGCCGTGTTGAAGAGATTGAACGCGTCGGCGCGCAAGTCCAGGCCCAGCCCTTCAAACAGGCGGAAGTGACGGCGGAGGGACAAGTCCACCTGCGAAAGGTCGAACCCGCGCAGAACACCCCGCCCCAGCGTGCCTTGCCGCGATTGAGCCAGTGGCGTGGCCGAATCAAACGCCGCCGGGTTGAAGCGGCGGCCGCCGGGCAACGCCGTGTTTTCGAGGTACAACGGCTGACCCGGCACGCGGTCGGGCCGGGCGATGTTGGTGAGGCCCAGTCCGAGGGGGTCCCGGCCGGAGACCACCATCACCGGCGCGGCGGTGCGCAACCGGACAACAGAATCGAGTGCAAAGCCGCCCAGCAGGGCCCGCGCAAAGCGGTTGGCCGACGGCACGGGAAGCTGATAGCTGGCCGAACCGGTGAAGGCGTGCCGGATGTCGAATGAAGACGGTCCGCGATCCAGGTCGATACTCAGCCGGTTCGCCGGAGCCTGTAAGTTCGTGATCGACTCATCCGACGCTGTGTCCAGTGACTTCGACCAAGTGTAAGCCAGCAGCGCCTGGAGCCCGCGCGTCAGCCGCCGTTTGAACTGCAGTTGCAGCGAATGATAGTCGGAGTACCCCTCGTTGTTCACCGCGTCAATACGGGTGAAACTCGCGTTTTGCAGCGTTTGCGGACGCAGACTCTCCACGCGCGCCAAGCGCCGACCGGCGGCCCCGACGTAGGAAGCAGATAGAGAGTTGGACTGGCCCAGCGGTTGCTCGATGGCGAAGCTGTATTGCAGCGTCAACGGAAGCCGGTAGTTCGCGTCGTAGGCAAACAGGCGCGGATAGGGCGGGTTGGGATTCACGGCTGGCGCCTGACCATCCAGCAGCGGGCTGGTGATGGAGGTGTTCGTCAGGTCCAGGCTACGGGAGAAGGGATAGTTGCCGGGGCTGAAGGCTGTGCCGGTGAAGGCATAGCCCAGATCGTAGAAGACACCAAAGCCAGCACGCACCACAGTACCGCGTTGGCCGAACGGCTGGTACGCCACGCCGACGCGCGGCGCAAAGTTGCCGTAAGTGGTCTCATACAACTTAGTACCGCGGGGAGCCAGTACCGCACTGCGGGGATTGTTGAGGCCCGTGGCGGTAACCGGCAGATTGCCGTTGGCTTCGGACGGTGAGGGGTTCACCTCCCAGCGCAAGCCATACGTCAGCGTGAGGCGGGGCCGCACCCGCCAGGCATCCTGCACGAACGCTGAGACGTTCTGGTAGCGCGGTTCGAGAAAATTCTCCACTTGGCGGATCTGGGCACTGGGGGCGATGCCGGTTACCAGTTGCGTGATCGTGGGGATGGTCAGCGTCTTGGTGTAGAGGCGGCCGCCGATCGAGGGGGCCAGCCGCCGGTAATCGAACCCAAACTTCAAGGCGTGCGCGCCGGCGGTCCAGGTGGCCGTGTCGACGATGTTGATCTGGTTCTGCGTGTTGGCACTGAAGGTGCCCGGGCTAAGCGTGTTCTCGTCGTTGCCGCCAATGGTGAGGTAGTAGAGCGACGTCTCGGGCTTGGCAAACGAGGGGAAAAGCTGATCGTTGGTCAGCAGCTTGGCCCCACCAAACGTATCCTGCCGGTAGATCTGCGCGGCATAGGATTGGCTCCAGTTAAAGCGAATGTCGTTGGTGACCGACGGCGAGAGCAGCATGGTGGAGCCGGCCGTCAAGGTCTTGTTATTGCCGGGTAGATTTGCCACAAAGCTGGGCGTGGCAAAGCGGCCACGCTCCTGGCTTTCCGAAGGTGCATGGTTGTAGCGGCCGAAGACGTTAAAGCGCGAAGTGAACGAATGATCGATCCGGAAGCTGGTGGCGTTCAGACGCGACGGATTCGAGAAGCCGGTTACATAAGGCGTCTCGTTGGGTGCATCCGCCAACGGCGGCGCGATCGGCAGCGGGTAGGCCTCGAGCAAGGATTTCAAGAGTCCCGTGGCGCGTTCGCGCGTGGCGAGGGAGGGGACTCGCGACGGTGCGGTGATGGTGGGCTGGATCAGGCGCAACCCTTCATAAGAGACGAAGAAGAACGTCTTGTTGCGGCCGTTATAGACCTTCGGCACAAACACCGGACCACCCATTACAAAACCGAAATCGTTCTGCCGCAGCGCGGGCCGTTTAATGCGGTTGGCATTGCCGAACCAGCTATTAGCGTCCAATTTGTCGTTGCGCAGATACTCGAACGCCGCGCCATGCAAGGCATTGGTGCCGGATCGGGTGACGATGGCCACTTGGGCCCCCGGCTGGCGGCCATATTCCGGGGCGTAGGTGGATGTCTGAATGGTGAACTCCTGCACCGCGTCCACCGAGGCCAGCGCACTGGTGCCGCCCTGGATACTGAAGGCCGGAACGCCACCGCCCGCCCCTTCATAGGGCGTCGTGGCATTTGGCAGGCCGAAGTTTGCGCTCACGCCATCCACCGTGAAGTAGTTGGTGCCGGTCCGCTGGCCATTCACCGAAAACTGCCCTTGATCCACCAAACCCGCCGGCGCCAGCACGACGCCGGGCGACAGGTTGATCAGCGTCTGAAAGCTGCGCCCATTGAGGGGCTGGTTCTCAATAGACCGGCGATCCACCACCGTCGCCACGGCCGGGGATTCGGCCACCAGCGCCGCTTCGCTTGAGACCGTCACGTTCTCCTCGCGCGGAGCCACGGTTAAGGTGACATGGATGGAGCGCTGGTCGTTCGCGCTGAGCACGATGCCTTCCACGCGGGATTTTGCAAAGCCGGCCTTCTCGACTAGAAGCTCGTAGCTGCTGGGCGCCAGTTGGGAAAAGATGAAGGCCCCGCTCAAATCGGCCGTTGTTTGGCGCGACAACCCCTTGGCGGGGTCGAGCAGCGTGATCCGAGCGCCCCCAATCGCCCCTTGTTGGCCGTCCGCGACCAAGCCGGACAATGTTCCGGAGGAAGACTGCCCCCACAGAGTGACGGCAGCCAGGCAGAGCGCGAGCAGGCTAAAGAAGTGTCTCATTTTGGGTTCTCAGTGTTACGAAAGTTCATTTTGTGATACGAGCGGGCCGGTTTTCTGGATTGCACTGCCGGGAAAAAGTTCACCAGCCCAATGCTGACTACAGATTGCTTCCAAAAACCTGGTTTCGCACGAATCTGAATTTCGTATGCTTACGTAGAAACATTCGATGAAGCTCCACCGCCTGATCGCACTCGTCGCCGTCCCGTTGATGGCGCATGACCTCTACTTGGTGCCCAAGCCCTTTCGCGCCAAGCCCGGCGAGATTGTGACGGTGGCTTTCCACAATGGCGACGACTTTCCGGTGCCGGACCGTCCCCCGCGAGTCGAGAGCATGCTGAATCCGCAGGCGAGAGTGAAGGGGAGCCCGGTCGCGTTCCTCGAGCTGCGGATTGATGGCAAGTTTCTACTGGCCGACGTAACCCTACCCAGCACGGGCACTGCGGTGCTGAGCGTCCATTCGAAGCCCAACCTCATCGAGCTTCAGCCGCTGAAGTTTGAAGAGTACTTGAAGCATGAAGGGCTGGAGCATGTCATCCGCTGGCGAGCCGAGCATAGCGAAGCGGCGAATTCCGGCCGGGAGCGTTACAGCAAGTATGTGAAATCGCTGGTGGTGGTGGGGGCGTCTGATCGTTCCTTTAGCCAGCCGGTGGGGTTCCCCATCGAAATCATTCCGGACGGGGACCCCAGCACCTTGAAAGCCGGTGACACACTGGCGATGCACGTGCTGTTCCGCGGCAAACCAGCCGCCGACCTCCAGATCGAGATGGCGTGGCTGACACCCGAAGGGAAAGCGGAGCGCAAGATAGCGGGCCGCACGGACCAAGCTGGAAAGCTGCGCATCCCGATTGGATCACGCGGAATCTGGAAGCTGCACTCCGTGCTGATGGAGCGTTGCGCGGAGCCCGCGGTCGCGGATTGGGAAAGCTTTTGGACCAGCCTGACGTTTGAAGTTCGATAGGGGGGATGAACATTCTTTCCAGAAGACGATTCGCCACGCAAGCTGCCGCCACATTGGCCGGCACGGCCGCGTTGCAGGCTCACGACGAACATGACAACCCGACGCTGGACCGCGTAGCGCTGATCCATGGTGGCACCGGGCCGTTTGCTATTGCCGGTTATCGCATGGGCGAGGCGGCATTGAAGCAGCTCAAGGTGGGCCGTGGCAGCCCTGACTTGGAAGTGATCCACCACTCGCCGCGCGAAGTCCAGTGGAGTTGCATCATCGACGGCCTGCAAGCGGCCACTGGAGCCAGCCTGGGCAAGCTGAATCTCTCGCTGGTGGATGCTCCGGCGGGCAAGGTGTTCAGTGTGATCCGCCATCGCAAGACCGGCCAGGAAGTGAAGCTGGAGCTGACGCCCGCGTTCGTGAAGCAGCATTCGAATCTCCCGATGACTCAGACCGCCGCCGCGGGTGCCCGCGTGGCGGTGTCGGCCGAGACTGAGATTTTCCGATCGATCCGTTGAGTGGTGCCGCGCCTCGCCGGCGTGGTGAACGAGACTCTGGCTCGCCGGGAAGATCGGTGCTTGTACGTCCCCATCGACCCCCTACTGGATCCCCAAGCCGTGTCTCTGCTGCGGTCGCCTGGACCCATCGCCTAGCGATCGCGCGGGGAATTTGCAGCCGCGACTAGGAGTGGCGCATCGCGCTTAGGTTTTCTGACGGTGGCGTCCGCGAGCATCCTTAGGCGAATCGCAACACCCCGACCGCAGCCAGGTACCTCGTGATCCAGGTCATTCCCACGGGCTGTCCTTGACAAAGAGCGCATGGGACGCGATCGGCTTCTTCGTCTGGAAGTACTTCTGATACGCGGCAATCCAGTTACTGGAAATCTCGTGCTGCGCCGTGGCTAGGTCGATCTTGCCGTCACAGACCAGGGATCTCAGGTGATCCTCCAGCGCATCCTTCACGCGGGA
>JBIKMK010000171.1:0-7630 GCA_044359315.1 Bryobacteraceae bacterium
GGAGGAACACATCCACACCGTCGTCCGCACCCCCAACGGCAACGACTACGGCAAGGATCTGCTGCGGCAGCATTACGAAAAGCACCCGCACCCCCACCAATAGTGCTGGTGGTCGCGCGGATGTGATAGTTTAGCGACGATGAAATTGCCCATCCTCGTTGGAGCCGCCACGCTGGCCGCGGCCATGATCCTAGTGGCTCAGCAAGCCAAAGAAGAGCCTTCCTGGGCGCCCAAGGCGATCAAGAAGACGGTGTGGACTCCGCCGCACAAGCCGCACACCAAGCTGGTGGAAGTGAAGGCCCAACATGCCGGTGAGAAGAGCTGGCGGCATGTGGTGGTGGATGACGAGCATTTGAGCGGTGTCTACATCCAGATGCAGCCCGGCGAAAAAGTGGGCCGCCGGTTCCACCCCGATACGCGCGAATGGTGGATCATTCTCGATGGCGAGATCAAGTACACCATCGAAGGCAACGAGCCGTTTGTGGCCACCAAGGGCAGCATGGTGCAAGTCCCCATGCAGACCATCTATGAGATGGAAAGCGTGGGCACCAAGCCTTCACTGCGCTATGAAGTGAACATCGCCAAGGCCCACATGCTGTTCCCCAAGGACGTCAGCCCGCCCAAGGTGGAAGGCTTTGAGTTTGTCGCCGTGACGCTGAACCGGAAGCCGCAGCCACTGGGGGCCACCAACAAGACGCACATCAACCTCTACGAGCTGGCCAAGCTGCCGGAGAACCTGCCGGAGTCCAAGGGCAAAGGCAACTTCCAGCACCGCTTCATCCATGACGACCGCGCCGTCTCGAACATCATCTACGGCTACGAAAAGAACCTGCCCGCGTTCAACCCCAAAAACAAGGGCCACTATCACCCCGAGTGCGCCGAAAGCTGGCTGATCATGGAAGGCCAAGTCCGGTACCCCGTAGAATACGCGGGCGACATCATCGCCAGCTTCGGCGACGTCGTCTACGTGCCGCCGTTCACCTACCACGCCCCCCGCTGGCATGGCGAAGGCGCATCGTGCCGGTTGGCGATGAATGGCTACACCAACATCGCGCACCTGTTCGAATCCGCGATGCCGCACTAGTCACGAGCAGCCTAGTTCAGATCACCCCAGCCCCATGCGCAAGCGTGGGGCTTTGCTTTTCCGGGCTGACGTTTGGGCCGCCCTACATCTCGCGGCGGTTTTCGAGCGACTTGGACATCGTCACTTCGTCTGCATACTCCAGGTCGCTACCCACGGGAATGCCCATCGCGATGCGCGACACTTTCACGCCCAACGGCTTCAGCAGACGCGCCAGATAGCTGGCCGTGGCTTCACCTTCGACGGTGGGGTTGGTGGCCAGGATGATTTCTTCCACGTCGCCGGAGCTGAGGCGAGCCAGCAGGCTCTTGATCTTCAACTGCTCCGGACCAATGCCGCGCAGGGGCGAGATGGCCCCATGCAGCACGTGATAGAGCCCGGAAAACGTGCGCGTGCTCTCCACCGGCATGATATTGTGCGCTTCTTCCACGACACAGATCTGCGTCTGGTCCCGGTTGGGGTTGCGGCAATAGGGGCACTGCTCGGCATCGGAGATGTTGTTGCAGGTGGCACAAAGACCCAGCTTATCCTTGACGTCCAGCAAGGTCTGCGCCAACCGCTCAGCGTCCGCGCGCGGGCTACGCAGCACATAGAAGGCCAGCCGCTGCGCGCTCTTGTGGCCGATGCCGGGAAGGCGGCGGAACTCCTCCACCAGGCGTTGCAGCGGCTCGGCGAAATCGGACATCTAGAACAGTCCTGGGGGGAGCCCCATGCCGCCCAACAGGCCGGAGGTCTTGGCAGATGCCTGCTCATCCACCTTCTTGGCCGCTTCATTGAACGCGGCCAACACCATGTCCTGCAGCATCTCCACGTCACCCGCCACTTCGGGGTCAATCTTGACGCCCAGCACGTTCTTCTGGCCATCCATCTTGACCGAGACCATGCCGCCGCCCGCCGCCGCTTCGACGCGGATCTGGGCGATATCATCCTGCAGCTTCTGCTGCATCTGCTGGGCCTGCTTCATCATGGCCTGCATGTTACCGGGGAGTTTCATTGTTCTACCTTTCTCCAAATATCGATCGAGCGAGCGCGTTACAAGCCATTCGCACCGCTTGCTTGCGCGCACGGCTCGGTGGCATCAGTACGTTGCCGTGCATCAACCCGTTACCGAGCCGCGACCGCGAGGGAGCGGTTGTCCGGTACTTCTGCCACGGGCTGCTAGACCTCATAGTTCTTCAAATCATCCACCCGGCGGACTTGGCTGCCGGGAAATAGTTCTTGAAATCTCTGCACGTCCGGATTGGCCAACGCGCGCTCCATGGCTTCGTTTTCTTCCGGTGTCGGAGCGGCCTTGCCGGAGGGACCGGCGACCGAGGCGGAGGCTCGGCCTTCGGCCACCTCCACGGTGATCTTTGTCGGGCGGCCCAACAAAGCCGCCACTGCCTTCTGGATCTCGGCTGACTTGAGCGACAGCGAAAACTCTTTCGGCGCCCGGAAAGTGATGCCATCGGGAGCCTGTACCAGTTCCGCATGGGCCACGGCATCGGCGGACATTTTCCGGCCCGCTTCCATCAGCGCCTGCGTCAGGCGATCCTGCAAGCTGCCGGGGACAGCCGCGGGTAGACCTGCAGGCTCGTTGGGCGGCGGGGAGGACGGTGCCACCGGACGGGGTGCTGCTGATCGAGGTGCAGTGGGCGTAAACGGAGGGGCGGAAGCCGCGGCATTAGACGGCACTGCGGGCGGCGTAGCCATCGCGGACGAGGCGGGCCCCACCGACGCACGAGGCGCAAATCGCGACGTAGCACCGCCAGAACCGGCTGCCGCCGGCGGAGCCTTCGGAGCAACTGGTGCCGCAGGCGCGCCGCCCGCCAGGGCCTGTTCCAGCGACACCATGCGCCCGGCATAAACCAAGCGCAGCAACCCCACTTCCAGCAACAGGCGCGGCTGGAGTGCGTACTGCAATTCCTTGAACAGCTCCAGCGTCAGGTGCAGGTAGCGCGTCAGGTCTTCTTCGGAGAAGCGGCCGGAGACTTCGGCCAGCTTGGCTTGTTCGGTGGGTGAAGCGGCGATCAACCGCGTATTCGGCCCCGCAATGCGGGCCACCAGCAGATTGCGCAGATACCGCGCCAGTTCCCGGCAGAAGTGTTGCAGGCTGCGGCCGTTGCGTTCCAGTTCCTGCACCAGATCGAGCATCTTGCGCGAATCCCCGGCCTCCAGCGCCGCCGTCACTTCGCCCATCGTGTCCAGTGAGAACAGCCCCAGCAGATCCCGCACATCCTGCGCGGCCAGCGTGGTGCCACAACAGGCAATGGCTTGATCCAGAGCCGACAGCGAGTCGCGCACGCTGCCTTCGCCCACCTGCGCCAGCACCGCCAGCGCGTCGTCGTCTGCCGTGATCCCTTCCTGGCCGCAGATCCACTGCATGCGGCCGACAAGTTCCTCAAAATCAACCGACCGGAAGCTGAACTGCTGGCAGCGCGAGGCAATCGTGGTCGGGATCTTGTGGGTTTCGGTGGTGCACAGGATAAAGACCACCCACTCCGGGGGTTCTTCCAGCGTCTTCAGCAGGGCGTTGAACGCCTCATTGGTGATCTGATGCGCTTCGTCGACGATGAAGACCTTGTAGCGGTCCCGCGCGGGGCGGAAGCGGACGTTCTCCCGCAGTTCGCGCATTTCGTTGATGCCGCGATTGGAGGCCGCGTCGATCTCGATGACATCGATCGCCGAGCCGCTGGCGATCTCCAGACACGAGGCGCACTTGCCGCAGGGGTGCGGCGTGGGCCCTTCAAAGCAGTTCAAACAGCGTGCCATGATGCGGGCGACGGTGGTCTTTCCCGTTCCGCGCTGGCCGGCGAAAATGTAGCCATGGGCGATGCGCTGCTGCGTGATCGCGTTCTCCAGCGTCACCTTCACGGGTCCTTGGCCAATCAGTTCACCGAACGACTGGGGGCGGTACTTGCGGGCGATAACCTGATAGTTCGACAAGGGCGTTGGTGGGGCTTTCCGCTCTTAGATTACCATTTGGCCCCAGGCCTCCCCATCCGGTCCGGCCCAGTGCGGCGCGCTACAATGGCAGGCTTACAGGAGGCCTATGCGCCACATTCTTTGGGTCGTTTTCTGCTCACTCCACCTTCTCGCGCAGACGTCAGTTGCGCCGTTCAAGAACCTGACATTCCGCGAGATTGGCCCGGCCACCATGGGCGGCCGCATTGACGACTTCGCGGTGGTTGAATCGAACCCCAACATTGCCTACGTCGCCACGGCCTCCGCCGGTGTCTTCAAGACCGTCAATGGCGGCATCACCTGGACACCGGTGTTTGACGACCAAAAGCTCTCCACCATCGGTGACGTGACTGTTGCTCCTTCTGAACCCGACACCGTTTGGGTGGGCACGGGCGAAGCCAACAACCGGCAAAGCTCCTCCTGGGGCAACGGCGTCTACAAATCCGGTGACGGCGGCAAGACCTGGACCCACATGGGCTTGAAGGGCACCCACCACATCGCCCGCATCGCCATCCACCCCTCAAACCCGAACGTGCTCTACGTTGCGGCCGTGGGACAGCTCTGGGATGCCAATCCGGAGCGTGGTGTCTTCAAGTCCACCGACGGTGGCAAGTCGTGGCAGATGTCGCTCTTCATCAACGCCGACACCGGTGTCACCGACATTGCGATGGACCCGCAGAATCCCGACACCATCTACGCGGCCGCGTATCAGCGGCGCCGCACGGCGTTCGGCTTTAATGGCGGTGGACCGGGCAGCGCGCTCTATCGAACGGTTGATGGCGGCGCCACCTGGACCAAGCTGTCGAACGGCCTGCCCAAGGGCGAAAAGGGCCGCATGGCGCTGGACATCTACCGGCGTAACCCGAACATCGTCTATGCACTAGTCGAGGCGGCGGACGGCGGCACGGGCATCTACCGGTCAGAAGACAAGGGCGAGAACTGGACCAAGATGTCGTCCACCAACCCGCGCCCGATGTACTTCAGCCAGGTCCGTGTGGACCCCAACAATGACCAGCGCGTCTGGGTGCTGGGGGTCCAGATGCATTACTCCGAAGATGGCGGCAAGACCTTCCGCACCAATCTGGTCAACCGCATCCACGTCGACTTCCACGCCATGTGGATCGACCCCGCCAATTCCAACAACATGCTCGTCGGCTGCGACGGCGGTATCCACTACTCGCGCGACCGGGGCCGCACCTGGGACGCCAAGTACAACATCGCGCTCGCCCAGTTCTATGAGATTGGCGTCGACATGCAGAAGCCCTACAAGATCTGCGGCGGCCTGCAGGACAACAACACCTGGTGCGGACCTTCCGCCACCACGGACCTGCGCGGCATCAAGAATGACGACTGGTACACCGTCCAAGGCGGCGATGGCTTTTACGCGCAGATTGACCCGGTGGAGCCCTACATCGTCTACGCCGAATCTCAAGACGGCAACCTGGTGCGGCGTGACCTGCGGACCCACGAGGCACGGCTGATCCGCCCGCGTGAAGACAACGATGAGCAGGCGCGCTACCGCTTCCAGTGGAACTCGCCCATCGTCGTCTCCAAGCACGACCGCAAGACGCTCTACTACGGCGGCAACTTCGTCTTCAAATCGACCAATCAGGGCGACACCTGGCGCCGCATGAGCCCGGACCTGACCACCAACGTCGACCGCAAGACGCTGGAAATCATGGGCCGCAAAGTGGAGGATCGCACGATGCTTTCGCGCAATGACGGCGTCGGCAACTTCCCCACCATCACCTCGCTGGCGGAATCGAACGTTCGCGCGGGCATCCTGTGGGCGGGCACCGACGATGGCCTGCTGCATGTCTCAAAGGACGGCGAAACCTGGACCAACATCACCGAGAAAGTTCCGGGCCTGCCCAAGGGCACTTACGTCAGCCGCATCGTGCCGTCCGCTCATGCCGAAGGCACCGCCTACGCCGCCTTCGACGGCCACCGCACCGGCGACTACGGCATCTACCTCTACAAGACCGCCGACTTTGGCCAGACCTGGAAGCTGATCACCAAAGGCATTCCGCAAGAAGGCGGCATCATCAACGTCGTCCGCGAACACCCGCGCAACAAGAATCTGCTGTTCGCGGGCGGCGAGTATGGGCTCTACTTCAGCCAGGATGCGGGTGAAACGTGGGCGGAGTTGAAGAACAATTTACCCCGCGTACCCGTGGACGACATCGCCATCCACCCGCGCGACAATGACCTGATCCTCGGGACGCATGGCCGCGGCATCTGGATCATGGATTCGATCTCAGCACTGGAGCAAACCACTCCCGCCACCGCTGCGGCCGCTGTGGAACTGTTCGACATCCGCCCGGCAACCCTGTGGCGCATGGCGCGCACGCGCGATTTCGATGGCCACGATCACTACCTGGGCGCCAATCCGCCCTACGGGGCCCTGATGGACGTGCACTTCAAGTCCAAGCCCGAGGCGAAAGACCTGAAGATAGTCATCTTCGACAAGGCCGGCAAGCAGGTTCGTGAGATTCGTACCCGCGACTTGAAGCTGGATGCCGGCGTCAACCGCCTGGTGTGGGATCTGCGGACTGATGCTCCGGTGCCCCCGGTTGAACGGCCGGCGGGTGCGGCGGAAGCGGGCGAGGGCGGCGGTGGTGGTGGCGGCTTTGGCCAAGGCCCGGCCCGTGGCGTCTCCGTGGACCCGGGCGAGTATCGGGTGGAGATCTCGTTGGGCACCAGTAAGTCTTCAAAGACGTTCAAGGTGGAAGAGGATCCCCGCGTCACGTTCTTCTCGGACGCCGACCGCGCCAAGCGCCGCGCCGCCATCGCCGAACTGTTTGACCTCTACAAGCAGGCCGATGGGTTGCGGAAGAAGTTCGTCGGCGTGGACGCGTCGCTGAAAGCCCTGCAGACCGCCTGGAAGCGGCCCGATGCGGCCAAGATGAGTGACGAGGTGAAGAAGGCCGCCGAGACGCTGCAGAAGTCGCTGGACGAACTGCGGCCCTCATTCGTCTTCAGCGGCGGCGCCTTTGGTCCGCCGCCAACGCCGGAGGAACTGAAGAAGCCCGAGCCGGCCTTTACCCTGCCCCCGCTCACGAACCGCGTTTCGCAGTTGATCGCTGCCATGGACAGCTTTTCGGCCGCCCCCAGCCCATCGCAATTGGAGCAGGTGGCGTTGGTCAAGAAGGCGCTATTGAGCGGCGTGCAGCGCATCGACAAGCTCACCAAGGAAGACGTGGTGCGGTTGAACGACGCCATGAGCAAGGCCAAGGTGCCTTACATCACGGTGCCCTAGGATGGCAGGTGGGGAGAAACCACTCCCTTGCGGTCGTGGCTCGGTTACGCTCCAGTGCTACCGAGCCGCGCACGCAAGTGAGCGGGTTGTGGAGTCACGGCCAACAGGCTGCTAGACGCTAGTATTTCGCTTCTGGCGCAGCAGCCACACGGCGAAGATGGTGGTGGCCCCCGCGGCCACCGCCACCGTGGGCGCCACACCAAAGCTGTCCCGGTAAGCGCCTGCCACCAGAATGCCCAAGCCTCCCGCTAGCCCGCCCATTCCATTCAGTAGACCCGCCGTGAAGCCGTAGTTCCGCTCGGCCACCCATTCATAGGCCAGCGCAAACACGTTAGCTTGGAACAGCC
>JBIKMK010000172.1:0-7617 GCA_044359315.1 Bryobacteraceae bacterium
GCAGTGGACCACAATCAGCTGATCCTGCGGCAGAGACGGCGCGTGCTCCGCCAACTGCCCCAACGGAATGTTCACCGACCCGGGAATCGCTCCACTGGCCACCTCCGCCGGCTCGCGGACGTCCAGCACGGTGATGTGCGCCGGATCCTGGCGGCGCAGTTCCGCAAAGTCCGTAACGGTTAACTGGGGAATGTACTCCAGCGTCATCCCGGCGCGAATCCAACCGGCCACCCCTCCGCCCAAGTATCCGGCGACATTTTCAATGCCCACCCGGGCCAGCCGGATCTGCGATTCGCGGACCTGCTCCGCATCCTCGCTGATCAGGATCAACCGCGTGTCCAGGCCCAGCACGCGGGCCGCCCACGAAGCGTACTGCCCGGTGAGCGCAATATGCACAGAGCCGGGCACGTGCGCCACCGCGAACTCGATCGCCGGTCGCGTATCCACCACCACCGCCCCTTCGGCCTGCAACCGCTGCAAGTCCGCCGCCGATAGCTCGCGTAACGGAGGCAGGTCGGCAATGGCAGAAGCACCCTGCCGGTTCAGATCAACCTCGCGGGCAAAGTACTCCGGACGGTCCGGCATATTGTCCGTCAGCAGTTGCACAAACTCCTCGCGGCTCCGCGCCAGCAACGCGTAGTTGGTGCGCTTCTGTTGGCCAATCGTGGAGGAACTCTCACTGCTCATCTGCCGCCCGCAAAGTGAGCCCGCGCCGTGGGCCGGGTAGATCACCGTCTCCTCCGGCAACTTCAACAGCTTGTCGTGCAAGCTCGAATACAGGATCGCCGCCAGCTGCTGCGGCGTATGCGTCGGCGAAAGATCCGGGCGGCCGACGTCGCCCACAAACAGCGTGTCGCCCGTAAACACCGCGCGCGCCGGGCCCGGCTGGCTCAGGTCATCCAGAACAACGCACACGCTTTCCAGCGTATGGCCCGGCGTTTCCAAAAAGCTCAACCGGCACTGGCCAAACCGGATCTCGTCGCCGTCATGCACCGCGACGTGCGGAAAGGTCGCGCCGGAACCCGCACCCAGGTAGATCTTCGCTCCGGTCCGTTCCGCCAGCTCATGGTGACCGGAAACGAAGTCCGCGTGCAGGTGAGTCTCAATGATGTGCTCAATCCGGAAGCCACCGGCTTGGGCCGCGTCAACGTAGAGGTCAACATCCCGCTGCGGGTCAATAATGGCGGCGACACCCCCGGAGACAACCGCGTAGGACGCGTGGGCCAGACACCCCAAGTAAAATCGCTCAACGCGGACGGACTCCATGCGGCACCACCCCTTCATCTCCCATTGTAGTAGTCTGGCTGGCAGTGGGCGGTCCAAGATTCCCACCTATGCTACCATGAACGGTGTTCAACTATGTTGACTGCTCGACGGCAAGCCTATCGCGAGTCGCTGCGGGAAGAGATTCTCGATGCGGCGCGGCAGTTGTTCGTCAAGAACGGCTATGAAGCTACCTCCATGCGGGGCATTGCGGCCAAAGTAGGCTGCTCGCCCGGCATCCTCTACCACTACTTTGAGGACAAGGGCGACATCATGGCGCACCTGGTCCGCGAGACGTTTCACCAGTTGCGCACCCGCATGACGGCCATCCGGAACGACCACGATGCCGTCCCGGCGCGCATGCGGCGCAGCTTGCGGGCGTATATTGAATTCGGCCTGGAACACCCACATCACTATGAATTGCTGTTTGTTAAGCCATTCGACTTCGAGAACAATGACAATATCCGGGCCGCTTTCGCGGAAGATGGCGACCGCACGTTTGCCTGTATGCGCGCCATGGCCGCCGAAGCGATCGGCAGCGGCTTGGTGAGGCCCGAGATCCAGGACACCGAAGAATTGGCTCAGGCCCTATGGGTCGCCGTCCATGGGATGGTGTCGGCGCAGATCAGTTGCCACGGATTCCCGTTCATTGAGCGTTCACGGCTCATCGACCGCCTGGTGGATGTTCTGCTGGCGGGCGTCTTGAAAAGCTGATTTTTTTTTGCAACCGAATTGAACAATGTTCAATCTATAGTCCCATATTCAAGAAAGGAACCGCTGCATGAAGTTCATCGCCTGGCAAATGCTCACCGGCGACAAGGCCAAATACCTGGGCCTCATCTTTGCCATCGCCTTTTCCACCTTTTTGATGTCGCATCAGGTTTCGATCTTCTGCGGCCTGATGAACCGGACGGCGTCGCAGATCGACGACGTCAAGGACGCCCAGATCTGGGTGATGGATGCCAAGACGCAGTACGTCGATGAAGTGAAAGCCCTCACCGACCAGGACCTCTATCGCGTCCGTGGCGTCGAAGGCGTCGAATGGGCCGTCCCGCTGTTCAAGGGCACGTCGCGGGCCAAGGGGCCGGATGGGAAGTTTCGCGGAGTCATCCTGATGGGTCTTGATGACGCCACCATGGTGGGCTTGCCGCGCACCGTGGTGTTAGGCGATACCCGCGCTCTCTCGGATCCGGAAACCATCGCCATTGATCAGGTGGGGTATAAGTTCTTCTTCCCGGATCAGCCACTGACGTTGGGCCGCGCTATTGAGCTGAATGACCACACCGTCCGGATCGTCGCCATCGTCGCCTCCTCCGCGCCTTTCGTCAACCTGCCCGTCTTCTACACGCGCTACTCCCAAGCCATCCAGTTCGTGGGCCGGGAGCGCAACCAGATGTCCTTCGTCCTCGCCAAACCCACACCGGACATCAGCCCCGTCAAGCTGACCCAACAGATCCGCGAAGCCACCGGCCTCAAAGCCCTCACCTCCAACGACTTCGGCTGGGAGACCATCTGGTACTACATCAAAAACACCGGCATCCCCATCAACTTCGGCATCACCGTCGTCATCGCCCTGATTGTCGGCACCGTGGTCGCGGGCCAGACCTTCTACCTATTCACCATCGAGAACCTGAAGCAGTTCGGCGCGCTAAAAGCGATTGGCGTCACCGACCTCCGCATCGTCGGCATGATTCTCATGCAAGCGGTGATCGTGGGGGCCATCGGTTACGGCCTCGGCATCTCGATGACGGCGGCCTTCTTTGAAGCCACCAAGGACAACCTGGACCTGCGCGGCTTCCGCCTGCTGCCGCAGATCATGCAGGGCACGGCGGCGGCGGTGTTCATGATCGTTTTCCTGGCCAGTGCCGTCAGCGTGCGCCGCGTGATTCTGCTCGAACCGGCGGTGGTGTTTCGTGGCTAACCCAACGATGCTCGATCAAGCGGTGGTCTGTACCCAGATCACCAAGAACTTCGGCACCGGTGAAGACCAAGTGAAGGTGCTCCGCGGCATTGACCTGGAAGTCCCGCGCGGGGAGATGACCTTTCTGGTGGGCCCGTCTGGCTGCGGCAAGACAACGCTGCTCAGCGTGATCGCCGGCCTGCTGAATCCATCTCAAGGCGAACTGAAGGTGCTGGGAACGCCCATCAACACCTTGCGTGGGTCCGCCGCCGTCAACTTCCGCCGCGTCAACCTGGGCTTTGTGTTCCAGCAGTTCAACCTGCTGCCCGCGCTCACGGCCGCTGAAAACGCCTCCGTGCCCCTGCTGGCGGCGGGCGTCCCTCGCAAGAAGGCGGTGGAACGGGCGAAGGAAATATTGGACGACTTGGGCCTGGGCGCTCGCGCCAACGCCTTCCCCAATCAGCTTTCCGGCGGCCAGCAACAGCGCGTCGCTTTCGCCCGGGCGTTGATCCATGAACCGCAGCTGATCGTCTGCGATGAACCCACCTCGGCGCTCGACGCCGAAACCGGACATCACGTGATGGAACTGCTCCGCAAGATCGCCGTGCGGCCGGAACGTGCCGTGCTGGTGGTCACTCACGACAATCGTATTTTCCCCTTTGCCGACCGCATCGCCCACATGAACGACGGTCTGGTCACTCACATCGAAACCAACGGAGGATCGCACTAATGTTGCTCAAATATGGAATGCCCGTCCTGGCCGTGGTGGCCCTCAGCTTGTCATTGCTGAGTGTCCAGCGAATGACGCCGAAGGTGGTGCAGGCGCAACCGCCCCTGCCGCCGCCCACCGCGGCCTACACCAATCAGGTCGGTGCCGTCGGACTGGTGGAAGCCGCCAGCGAGAACATCGCCGTCAGCCTGCCGGTTCCGGGTCTGGTGACGCGAGTGGCCGTACAGGCCGGGGATACCGTTCGCAAAGGCCAGTTGCTATTCAGCCTGGACGACCGGGACCTGCGCGCTGAGCTGGCCTTGCGCGAAACCAACGTGGCACTCTCGCGGAGCAAGCTGGGTAAGCTGGAAGCCTCGCCCCGCCCGGAAGAGATTCCACCCGCCCAGTCCCGCGTCGATGAAAGCAAAGCACTGCTCGAGGATGCCAAGCTGCAGTTGCGCTTGATCGAGGCGGTGAAGGACCCGCGCGCCATCAAGCAGGAAGACCTGCTGCGCCGCCGCCGCGCGGTCGAGAGCGCCGAAGCACGCCTGGAGCAGGCCACGGCCAATCTGCAATTGCTGAAGGCCGGCACCTGGAAGCCCGATCTCGAAGTTGCCCGGGCGGAGCTGCGGCAAGCCGAGGCGCAGGTGGCGCGGATTCAAGCCGACCTGTCGCGCTTGCAAGTAACGGCTCCGATTGACGGCAAGATTCTGCAATGCAAGGTGCGCCTGGGCGAGTATGCCCAAAGCGGCACGCTGTCGCAGCCGCTGATCCTGATGGGCCGCGTGGATGAGCTCCACATCCGCGCTGACATCGACGAGAAGGACGCCTGGCGCTTCCAGCCGGGCGCCAAGGCCACTGGCTCTGTCCGGGGCAACGCCTCCATCCGGTACCCGCTCGGGTTTGTGCGCGTTGAACCCTACGTGGTGCCCAAGCGCAACCTCACCGGTGACTCCACCGAACGCGTGGATACGCGCGTGCTCCAAGTGCTCTACAAGCTGCCGCCCGCCACCAATCTCTACCCCGGCCAGCAGATGGATCTCTCCATCGAAGCCGGCAAGGAGGGCCGCTAAGCCATGACCACCCTGTTCTTGCTGGCCGTGATGGCCGCCGACCCAACGCCCTGGTGGACCAACTACGGCGACCCGGAACTGAATCGTCTGGTTACCCAGGCCCTGGCGAAAAACCTGGACCTACAGAGCGCCGCCCAACGCATCGCCGAATCGCGAGCTCTCACCGGCGAATCCCGCAGCAAGCTGCTGCCGGCCATCAACCTCACCCCCAGCGCACAGCGCCTGCGGGGCGGCTTCTCGCAAGGCATCGCCCGGATTCCCCAGTCCAGTGGCCAGGTCCAATCCGGCAGCTTCGTCTCCCCCTTTGAGACCGGGCTGCTGCAAGGTGGCCTGGACATGAAGTGGGAGCTGGATCTGTTCGGCAGCAACCGTGCCGGTCTGGCGGCCGCGCGGGCCGACCTCCAAGCCGACGAGCAGCGCCGGGACGATCTGGCCATCACCGTCAGCGCGGAGGTGGCCCGCACCTACGTCCAACTGCGCGGCTATGAGGAACGGATCGCCATCACCCGCCGCACTCTCGACGCGCTGCGGCAGTTGCTGGAACTCACCGACGATCGCGTCAAGGCCGGCCTTGCCTCCCAGTTGGATAGCGAGCGGCAGCGGCTGCTGCTCGTCAACACGGAAGCAACATTGCCCCCGCTGGAGGCAGATCGGGAACGGGCCCTGCAACGGCTGGCCGTGTTGGTGGGCGATGAGGCGGTGGGGAAATCTCCGCTGGCCGCCACCGATGCGACCCCCACGCCACTATCGGCGCCGGTGGTCAAGGCAGAGGTGCCCAGCGAGTTGCTCAAGCGTCGGCCGGATGTGCGGGAAGCGGACGCCAAACTGGCCGCCGCCTTGGCCCGCCTGAAGCAATCGAAAACCGATCTCTATCCCAAGATCAATCTCAATGGCCTGGTGGGACGTCAAGGCACCTCCGTCTCCTCCCTGGCTTTCGGCGGCGGCAATTTCTTCAGCCTCGGGCCCCAGTTGCAGCTGCCCATCTTCTCCGGTGGCCGCATTAAGGCCAATATTGCCGCCCAGCAGGCGCGCGTCGAACAGCAGCGTATCGCCTATCGGAACGAATTGCTGGTGGCCTTTGAAGAAGCCGCCAACGCGCTCACCAACCTGCAACGCCAGCGCGAAAGGGAAGGGAAGTTGGCCGCGGCGGCGCAGTCGGCCCGTACCTCGCTCGATCTTTCCCAGGACTTGCAGCAAGCCGGGCTCAACGACTTCCTCACCGTGCTCGACTCTCAGCGCAGTCTGCTGGACGCTGAATTTCAGCAATCGTTGGCCCGGACGCAGGTGCTGGTGGAAAGCGTGGCTCTCTACAAGGCTCTCGCCGGGGGCTGGCCGCAGTAATGCGCCAGGAGCTACTTCGCGGGAGCGGGCGGTGGTGCCTGGAATGTCGCCAGCAGCTTCTCGGCCCGTTCCCGGGCCATGTTGAGATAGCTATCCCCTTTGATGATGCGGTTCAGCCAGGGGTAGAACTGCTCCAGCGCCACCAGGCGCTTCTTGTCCCAACTGGCTTCCAGTTGCAGCAATGCTTTGTTGACGCCTAGTTTGTCGAAGCGGGCGGTCCGTTCCAGGGCGAACAGGTGCATCTCGGTTTCGACGATCTTCTCGAACCACTCCTGCAGTTCGCGGCAGCTTTCTTCGGTGGAGTAATTGAACTTCTGCTCGTGCAGGGGTTTGTCTTCCACCCAGCGGAACGTCTTTTCGCCCATCTTGGCCACCGGCAGGCCGCTTTCCAGCTTGTTCTTAAACCGGTCCAGCTTCTCGGCCAGGCCGAAGATCGCTTCTGCTTCTTCCGCCTTCAACTTCAGCTTCACCGGCTGGTCATCATCCGGCTTCTCTTTGTAGACCGCCGTACCGTCACGCGCCACCGTGATCTCGACATACGCCGGACTGGAGCCCGGGAAGGACTTGGAGTAGAAAATCGTGGGGTCAGCCGCGACCACCGCCAGCAGCAGGGAGATCATGAGCGGGTAGCGTGACAGATGGCGACGGCCAGCGCGTCGGCGGCGTCGGGTGACTCCACTGGAGCCTCCAGCCGCAAAATCGACCGGACCATCATCTGCACTTGCTCCTTTTCCGCGCGGCCGTAACCCACCACGCTGCCCTTAATCGCCAAAGGTGAGTACTCACCCAATGGCAGCGATGCCTCTTCCACCACCAGCATCGCCACGCCCCGAACCTGGGCCAGTTTCAAAGCGGACTTGGCATTGACGGACATGAACACTTCTTCAATGGCCGCCACTTGCGGTTGATGCTCCCCAATGATGCCCCGCAGGCCCACGGCAATCTCCGCCAACCGCTTGGGCATCGCATCTCGGGGTGATGTCTTGATGACGCCACAAATCACCATCCGGTGGTCCCGGCCATCGGTGTCGATCACTCCATAACCCGTTCGCTCGGTCCCGCAATCGATGCCGAGCACGCGCATGACGCCTTTTAGGCCATCGCCTCGACGTCGCTCTCGTCGAAGTCGAAGTTGGAATAAACCGCCTGCACGTCGTCGTAATCTTCCAGCGCGTCGTTCAGCTTCATCATCGCGCGCACGTTGTTGCCTTCCAGCTTGACGGTGTTGTCCGGCACCATGGAAATGGCTGCTTCCAGCGTTTCGATCTTGCCCTTGGCCAGCGCATCCACCACCGGTTCGTGAGCCTCCGGCGGCGACAGCACCGCCCAGG
>JBIKMK010000173.1:0-7539 GCA_044359315.1 Bryobacteraceae bacterium
ACGACGTTGGCAATCTGCTCCTGATAGGTGACCATCTGGCGGAACGAAGTACCTTCCGCCGCTTCGGTATTGATCACCATCTGGTCAGTGTCCTGATCCGGGATAAAGCCCTTGGGCACGATGGTGAACAGGTACGCCGTGGCACCCAGGATAGCCAGGGAGAAGACCATGGTGGCCGCGCGATAACGTAGCACCCACTGCAAACTGCCATCGTAGGCAGCCAGCAAGCCGTCAAAGAAGCGCTCCGTCACCAGGAAGAACTTCGAATGCTTCGCCTTCTCGTGCGAGGACTTCAGAAAGCGGCTGCAAAGCATCGGCGTCAAGGTCACCGACACGACGCCGGAGATCAGAATAGCCACGCAGATGGTGACGGCGAACTCGTTAAACAGCCGCCCCAGGACACCACCCATGAACAGCACCGGAATGAATACGGCGGCCAGCGAGATGGTCATCGAAACGATGGTGAAGCCGATCTCGCGCGCGCCTTCGAGCGCGGCCTGCATCGGCGGCTTGCCCATCTCCAGATGCCGCACAATGTTTTCGAGCATGACGATGGCGTCATCGACCACAAAGCCAATGGCCAGAATCAAGGCCATCATCGACAAGTTGTCCAGCGCGTAGTTGCACAGGTACATCACGGCAAACGTGCCAATGATGGAAAATGGCAGAGCCAGCGACGGGATCAAGGTGGCGGAGAAATTGCGGAGGAAGAAAAAGATGACACCGACGATCAGGAACAGCGTCAGCACCATCGTGAACTTGATGTCGTGGAAGGACTCGCGAATTGTGTCGGAGCGGTCGTAGAAGACCTGCATCTCAACCGACGGCGGCAGGTCAGTCTTGAATACTGGCAACAGCTTCTTGACACCCTCGGCCACCGCCATGGTGTTGGTGCCGGGCTGGCGCTGGATACCCAGCACAATGGCGCGCTTGCAGCCCTGGTCCTTGCAGAACCAGCTGGCCGTGCGTTCATCTTCGACGCTATCGACCACGCGGCCAATCTCTTCCATCCGAACGGGCGAGCCCTTGCGGTAGGCCACGATGATCGACCGGTAAGCAGCGGCATTCATCAGCTGGCCGCTGGCTTGGAGGGTAAAGGCACGGTTGGGTCCGTTGATGGTGCCGGTGGGCAGGTTGACGTTCCAGTTGCGCAGTGACTGCTCCACTTCATTGATGCCGACCTGGCGGGAGGCCATCGCGTAGGGGTCCATCTGGGCATGCACGGCGTAGCGCTGGGCACCCAGGATCTGCACCTGGGCAACGCCCGAGACTTGCGAGATGCGCTGGGCGACGCGGGTTTCCGCGTACTCGTTCAGCGTGTAGAGCGGCAGTGTCGTGGAACTGAGCGCCAAGAAAAGAATTGGTTGATCGGCCGGGTTCACCTTGGCAAACGTCGGCGGTGTCGGCATGCCCGGCGGCAATAGACGCGAGGCTTGCGTGATGGCCGCTTGCACATCCACGGCCGCGCCATCCAGGTTACGGCTCAAGTCGAATTCCAGCGTCACCTGCGTCGAACCAAGCGTGTTCACCGACGTCATGGACGCCAAGCCGGCGATGGCCGCGAAGTTGTTTTCGAGCGGGGTGGCCACAGCCGAGGCCATCGTCTCCGGGCTGGCCCCCGGCAGCTGCGCGGTGACCAGCAACGTGGGCAGATCGACATTCGGCAGATCGCTGACCGGTAGCTGTTGATAAGCAATAGAGCCGAACAGCGCAATCGCCAGCATCAGCAGCGTGGTGGCGATGGGCCGCTCAATAAAGGCTTTCGAGACGTTCATCCGCGGCCCTCAATCGGCGTCAGTTCCGGCGCCGGGGCCACCGGCAAGGCCAGTTTGCCGCGCTTGCGGCTGACGAGACCATCAAAGTAGGTGTAGATCACGGGGGTCAGATAGAGAGTGATGGCCTGGGAGAACAGCAGTCCGCCCACCACGCACAGGCCGAGCGGCTTGCGGGCTTCCCCGCCCGCGCCGTAGCCGGAAGCGATGGGCAGCGTACCCAGCAGCGCGGCCATCGTGGTCATCATGATGGGCCGGAAGCGGGCCAGACAACCTTCATGGATCGCGTCCTTGGCCGACAGGCCGTGGCGCTGACGGTCGAGCGCAAAGTCGATCTGCATGATGGCGTTCTTCTTCACCAGGCCGATCAGCAGGATCAAGCCGACGAAGCCGTAGATATTCAGCTCCATGCCAAAGATCTGCAACGTCAGCAGCGCGCCAAAGGCCGCCGCCGGCAGGCCCGACAAGATGGTGATGGGGTGAATGAAGCTTTCATACAGCACTCCCAAGACGATGTAGACCACCAGGATGGCGATCAGCAGCAGCAGGCCCAGATTCTTCAGCGAATCCTGGAACACCTTGGCGGTGCCCGTGAAGACCGTGTTGATGGTGGAAGGCAGCTTCTCCGCCGCCAGTTCCGAGACTTCCTCCACCGCCTGGCTGAGCGCGACGCCCGGCTTCAGGTTGAACGAAATGGTGACCGACGGCAGCTGACCGGTATGCGCGATCGACTGCGGGCCTACGTCTTCAACACGCTTGGTGACGGCTTCCAGCGGCACCATCTGGTCGCCGGAGCCCTTCAGATAGATCTTCGAAAGATTGTCCGAGAAGTTCTGGAAGCGCGGCAGCACCTCCAGCATCACGCGGTACTGATTGGTGGGCGCGTAGATGGTGGAGACGAAGCTGGAACCAAAGCCGTTGTAGAGGTTCTGCTCAATGTCCTGCGCGTTGATGCCGAAGACGGCCGCCTTGTCGCGATCCACATCAATGCGGATGCGTGGCGTGCGGGCCTGGGCGTCACTGTTGACGTCGAGAATCGACGGCAGCTTGGCCACTTCGCGCTCAAACCGCGAGGCTTCGCGATACAGAGCCGCCGTGTCGGAGCTTTGCAGCGTCAGCTCATACGAACTACGGGAACCGCGGCCGCCAATGCGGATGGCCGGCGGCACGCTGAGCGTGGTGCGCACTCCGGGAATGGCCCCCAGCTTGGGCCGCAACCGGGCGACGATCTCTTGAGCGGAAGCATCCCGATCACGCCGGGGCTTCAATTGAATGAAGAAGCGGCCCGTGTTGGAAGTGCCGCCCATCATGTTGCCACCAACGGAGGTCATGAAGCCTTCGATATCCGGGTCCGTGCGGACAACGCTGATGACGCGCTGCTGCTGCACGCGCATCGCTTCATAGGAAGTACCAACCTGCATCTCCGTGCCGCCCATCAGCGAATCCGTATCGGACTCCGGAATAAAGCCCTTGGGCACCAGGTCGTACAGATACACCGTGGAGCCAATGACACCGACAAACACCAGCAACATCACCGGGCGATGGTTCAGCACCCAACCCAGCGAGACCTCATACCAGCGGGTGAAGCCATTCAGGAACCATTCGATCAGTCGCGAGAGCGGATTCGGCCGGTGATCCGCCGGTAGCGGCTTCAGCAGGCGGCTGCAGAGCATCGGGGTCAGGGTGACGGACACAAAGCCCGAAATCAGCACCGCGACGCAGATGGTGACCGCAAACTCGCGGAACAGGCGGCCCAGGATGCCCCCCATGAACAGGATCGGGATAAACACGGCGGCCAGAGAAATGGTCATCGAGACGATGGTGGACCAGATCTCCTTGGAGCCCTTCAGCGCCGCCTCCATGGGCCCTTCGCCTTTCTCCATGTGGCGCACAATGTTTTCCAGCATCACAATGGCGTCATCCACCACAAAGCCGACGCACAGGATGATGGCCATCATCGACAAGTTGTCGAGCGAATAGTTCAGCAGCCACATCACCGCAAACGTGCCGACCAGCGAGAACGGCAGCGCCAGCGACGGGATCAGCGTGGCGGAGGCCCGCCGCAGGAAGATCGCGATCACCATGATCACCAGCGCCAGCGTCAGCAGCAGTGTCAACTTCACGTCGGTAAATGCTTCGCGAATGTTCTTTGACCGGTCGCTGCGGATCTCCAGCTTCATGTTCGGCGGCATCTGCTTCTGCAGTTGCGGCATCACTTCGCGGATGGTGTCGTTCACCTCGATGACGTTGCTGCCCGGCTGGCGCATTACCATCAGGTTCAGCGCCTTGCCCAAGCCCATTGAACCGTAGGTCCAGGCGGAGGTGCGCTCATCCTCACTACCGTCGCGAACGGTGGCCAGATCAGCCAGCCGGATCGGCGCGCCGTTGCGCCAAGTCACCACCAGATCCTGGTAGTCCTTGGCGCGCGGCAGTTGCCCGTTCGAGGTCACGTTAAACGCCTGGTGCTCGCCCCACAGGGTGCCGGTGGGCACATTGACGTTCCAGTTGCGGACCGCGGCGGCGATCTCGTTCAACCCGATCTTGCGGGCGGCCAGCTTCTCCGGGTCGACCTGGATGCGCACCGCGTACTTCTGCGCCCCCATCACGTTCACTTGCGCCACGCCGTTGATCATGGAAATGCGCTGACCCAGGGTCCGGTCGGCATACTCGTTCACCTCCCACAGCGGCGCGGTGGGCGAGGTAAGCGCGAACATCATCACCGGAGAATCCGATGGGTTCATCTTGCGGAAAGACGGCGGATTGGGCATGCCCGGAGGCAGCAGCGGCATGGCGGCGGAGATCGCCGTTTGCACGTCCACGGCCGCGCCATCGATCTTGCGGTCCAGGTCGAACTGAATGGTGATGGAGGTCGAGCCCAGGCTGGACGTGGACGTCATCGAATCAATGCCGGCAATCGTGGTGAACTGCCGTTCCAGCGGCGTCGCCACCGAAGAAGACATGGTCTGCGGGTCCGCACCCGGCAGGCTGGCCGAGACCGTGAGCGTGGGGAAGTCGACCGTGGGCAGATCGCTGACCGGCAGCGCCCAATAGGCCAGGATGCCGAACATCGCGATGCCCGCCATCATCAGGATGGTGGCGATAGGCCGGCGGATGAAGATCTCAGAGAAATTCACAGCTGGTTACGACTTCGCCGCGGGCGGCGCTCCCTTCGGCATCCCGTCGCGAGGCGCACCATCGCCGCGGCCACCTTTACCGCCGGGGCCCTTCTCACCAGGTCCTGTCCCATTCGGCTGGCCCTCCGCCGGGGCACCACCCGCCTCACCACCCGGACCCTTGCCACCCCCGCCTTTTGCCCCCTTGCCACCCGGGCGGCCGTCGCGGACCACTACCTTCATTCCGGGGGCCAGACGCATCTGCCCTTCGGTCACCACAGTCTCGCCGGGGGCCAGCCCCTTGGAGATCACCATGTCCTGGCTGGACCGGGTGGCGGTGGTCACCGTGCGCATCTCAACGCTGCGGTCTTCCTTCACGACAAACACGAACTGCCCGTCCTGCCCGGTCTGGACCGCCTGGTTGGGGACCACGACGGCATTCGGAATGGTGCCCAGTTGCATCCGGACGCGCAGAAACGATCCGGGCCACAGCTTGCGCTCCGGGTTGGGGAAGCTGGCCCGCAGGCGGATGGTGCCCGTGGAGGGGTCCACCGTATTCTCGTAAAACGTCAGTACTCCGACAGTGGGCGGACCGGACGTTCCTTCCGGCGGCAGAGCGAGTACAGGAATCTTGGATGTCCCAAACCGGGCCCCGACCACGCTCAACTGCGCTTCCGGGATGGCGAACGAAACGAAGACCGGCTGCAATTGGTTGATCTGGACCAGCTCCGAGGAGTTGGCCGACACGATGTTGCCCGCCTTGACCAGCAATGTCCCGGTGCGCCCGGCAATGGGCGACTTGATCTGGGTAAAGCTCAACTGCACCTTCAGGTTGTCGATCAGGGCGCGCTGGGCCTGGATTTCGGCCTTGGAGCTTTCAATCATCGAAGTATCAGCCGAGACGGCCTCCTGCTGAACCTTGGCGTTGGATTGGACCTGCTCGTTCTGCTCTTTCGAGACCACACCTTCCGCGTTCAATCGCGCGTAACGGGCCGACTGGTCCTTCAGGTATTGCAGCGTCGCGCGGCTCTTGCCGGCATTGGCGGTGGCCTGACGGCTCAGCGCTTCGGCGCGCTGCAGATTGGCTTGTGCCTGGGCCAACTGGGCATCCAGCGCGCGGTGGTCGATCTCAAACAGCGGCGCTCCGGCAGCGACAAAATCGCCTTCCTTGAACAGCACCTTCACCAGTTCGCCGCTCACCTGGGGTTTGATCATCACAGTGGAGGAAGCTTCGACGTTGCCGATCACTTCAATCTCCAGCGGCACCTCGCGGTCCACCGCTTTGGCCACCATCACCGGCACTTCGCCGCCACCCTTTTTGCCACCCGGCCCACCTTTCGCCGGAGGTCCGGCCGCGGGTTCACCCTGCTTGCAGGAAGTAGAAAGAATCGCAACCGCAAGCAGGCTAACGGCCAGCAGGGAGCGGACGGGCAAAGGACGGCCAAATGGCATGTTCACTCTAATGATGACCTCGCAGTACCGGAAGGTTACCCGGAGGCTCCAGACAGGGGGACCGGCGCGGGAACAATCCGTTAGGATAGCTCGCCCAGAGGGCCGTGGTCGGCTCCCGAGACCATCGAAGCCTCAAGAGGAGCCCCACGTAATGGCTCCGCGACCCCTGCCGGTATGCCGAGCAGGGTGGTCTACCGCAGCAAATCAATCATTTGCGGATGCCGCACAGATTCATCCGCGAGGCGGAGCCCCCCGCCTGGACCGGCCAGTGAGCCACAAGTGATATCCTTCCTGGACAATGGTGACGCGGACCCGCTACAAAGTGCTGGCCTTGTGCGTGCTGCTGGCCGGCATCACTTATCTGGACCGCATCTGTATTTCCATCGCCGCCCCGCGCATTCGCGAGGATCTGGGGCTGTCGGCCGTCCAGATGGGCTGGGTCTTCGCGGCCTTCCAGTTTGCCTATGGCGTCTTTGAGATCCCCACCGGGCATTGGGGCGACAAGATCGGTACCCGCCGGGTTTTGGCGCGAATCGTCGTCTGGTGGAGCGGATTTACGATGGTGACCGCCGCCGCCTTCAATTACCCCTCCTTGCTGGCCATCCGGTTTCTGTTCGGCATCGGCGAAGCGGGGGCGTGGCCCAACGTGGCCCGGACCTTCTCGCGTTGGTTCCCCTTGCGGGAACGGGCGACCGCGCAGGGGATCTTCTTCATGGGAGCGCACTTGGCCGGGGGCTTAACGCCCTTGTTGGTCACCTGGATGCTCCAGTTTCTCGATTGGCGGACCTTGTTCCTGGTCTTTGGCAGCATCGGGTTTGTCTGGGCCGCGGCGTGGTTTATCTGGGTCCGGGATGAGCCGTCGGAACATCGCGGAGTTTCCCCGGCCGAGTTGGCCGAGATCGAACAGGGCCGCTTACTGCAAGCCAAGCACGACCTCACCTGGAGCCGCTGGAAAGCCGTGCTCCGCAACCCGAGCGTCTTGGGCTTGTGCGGCATGTACCTCACCCAGTCCTATGGCTTTGCTTTCTACATCTACTGGCTGCCCGAGTATCTGCGCACCGCCCGCGGGTTCCAGGATGCCCAGGCGCTGCCCTGGTTGTCTGGACTGCCCCTGATCTTCAGCGTCGCCGCGGATCTATTTGGAGGCATCACCGCGGACAAGCTATCGCAGCGCTTCGGAGTGCGTCAGGGCCGGGTGATGG
>JBIKMK010000003.1:0-24067 GCA_044359315.1 Bryobacteraceae bacterium
CAATGACATCCTTGACGGCCACCGGCACACCGGCCAGCGCTCCAGGATCTTCACCGCGAGCCAGCTTTTCATCCACCAAACGCGCAGTCGCCAAAGCCCGGTCAGGCGACAGAGTGATGTAGGCGTTGGTCTTGGGATTCTCGGCCGCCGCAAACTGGGCGGCCTCGGTGGCCAGTTCGACCGCCGAAAATTGCTTGTCCTTCAGCCCTTGCTGAATCTGAGGAATGGTCAGCTGTGCGAGATTCATCGTTCGATCACCTTCGGCACCTTGAAGTAGCCGGAGCCCGAGACGGCGGCATTCTCCAGCACCGTCGCAATCGGGAAGCGCCGCTCCGGATGGTCCACATCGGCGCGCAGAGCGGCCGTGTCCTCGGCGTCAAATAGTACCTGCGCCATCGGCTCGACACCGGTGGTGTCGATATCCTTCAGCCGGTCCATAACATCCAGAATGCCTTCGAGATCGCGCGTCATGCGGGTCAGCTCGTCAGGCGAAAGACTCAGATTGGCCAGGTCGGCGACGTATCGCACCTGCTCTTCGGTGATTCGCATCTGGCTTCCAGTCTAACCGGAGCGGGTGCCGCCCCGTAAGCCAGGCTTCGCTTATCCGAGCGCTGAGCGGCGGCTGCGCAGGTAAAGGTGGCGCAATATCGGGTCGGCAATGCGGTCAGCCTCATCCGCCGGCAGCAGTCCCAGCTGCGTGGCCGCCTTTTCTTCCCGCTGCGCGGGGCGGCGAGGGATGCCGATGCGGAACTCGACATCGGTAGCCACCGGGCCGATCAGCCGGCTTAAGTTGGCGAGAATCTGGTGGCGTAGTCCAAACAGATTTTTCTGCCACAGCCGGTCTTCCACCTCGACGATCACCGTGCCGCGGACCATCTCCACGGCTCGCGTGCGCCGGGCTAGGCGCGGACCCACGGCCTGCGGCCAAGCCGCGCAGGCCAGATCCGTCAGGGGCAAGTGCTTTGATTTCAATTTGGCCAGCGACCGGGCAGCACGTTCCATGAGACTTGAGAAAAAGCGGGACACCACACACGGAATCCGTGCATAGCCAGGGGAGGGCAGGCATGAGTGTAGCATGGCCTCATGTACCAGTTGATCCTTGCCTCAGGTTCGCCCCGGCGCCGTGAGATCCTGCAGGCGGCCGGTTTCACTTTCCGCGTCGTGACCGCCGGAGTGGAAGAAATTCGGCAGCCCGGCGAGGCCGGCATCGACTACGTCCGCCGCCTCGCACACGAGAAAGCCATGGCCATCGACGCCTCCCCACGAGAAATCGTCCTCGGGGCGGACACCACCGTGGAGCTGGACGGAGACATCCTGGAGAAGCCCGCCGACGCCACCGAGGCCGCCCGGATGCTGCGCCGGCTGTCCGGGCGCGTCCACCAGGTCCATACCGGGATCTGCCTGGCGAGCGCCGAAGAGACGGCGCTCGACGTCGCCACCACCCAGGTGACCTTCGCCCCGCTGACCGCAGTCGAGATCGACCAATACGTCGCCTCGGGCGAACCGTTTGACAAGGCCGGTGCCTACGGCATCCAAGGCCTGGCTTCCAAATTCGTTGAGCGGATCGACGGCTGCTATTTCAATGTGATGGGCCTGCCGGTCAACTTGTTCTACCTGCACTGGCGGCGCTTGATCGAAGCGTAAACGGCTATTTTTATAACTACTTAAGCTTCTTGAGCTCCGGCCGTTGCTCCCGCAGCCAGGCCATAAAGTTCTCCGGCACGGGCATCGTGGACAGGCGGCTTTGGCGGACTAGGGCAAAGTCGGCAAAAAGGCCGGATTGCTTGATGGTCTGGAGCGTCACGGGTTCGCTGAGGCGGCTCACAAATTCGAAATCGACGATCGCCGATTTCGGATCCTCCGGGTCAGGCCGGGGCGGGGAAACCACCTTCGCCACCCCAACCACGGACGATTCACCGGTGGAGTGATAGATCAAAACGATGTCCCCGGGCTGCATCTGGTTCAGGGCGCGGACCGCCTGCGCGTTGCGGACCCCACTCCACGCCGTCCGCCCTTCGCGCGCCAAATCGTCAATCGAGTAGGCCGCAGCCTCAGTTTTTGCCAGGAAATAGTTCATTGCTGATTCGTTCCAACTCTATGAAATGTCGACCCAAAGCCGATAAGTCCCACTGGGTGGCCAGATAGGCTGTAGTATACTTCGGTAAAGAGCACACACACTCCAGAGGCCCGTCAAGGATCTCAAGAGACCGGCATGCGACACGTTGTTAGCATCGGCATCCCTCAGCGGCAAGCCCAATCGCTCCTACAGAAGTGTACCCTCAGCGCTTGCATTTCCGGTCGGGCTACTCAGGTTTACGGAGACTCTCGAGACGTATGAAGCGAACCGTGGTGAAGCAAATCGTCATGAAAACAATTATTCCGCAGCTGATCTGCACGGTCTGGCTGCTTTGCCCCGCCGGGTCATGGGGCCAGCAACCACCATTGGCCAACCCGGCCAAGCCGGTGGGGGCCGCGGAGACATCGCAACCGCAGGAACCGAAGCCCCTGGCGGGCGAGGCGAAGCCCACGGGCGATGCGCCGAAGCCGGGCGAGGTAAAGGCCGAGACCTCGGTTGCCGCCGCCGTGGATCCTCGCAGTTACGTCATTGGGGCCGAGGATGTGGTCTCGATCAGCGTCTGGCGTGAGCCGGAACTGTCGCGGCTGTACGTGGTCCGGCCGGATGGCAAGCTGAGCATGGCGCTGGGCGGGGACATTGAGGCCGTCGGCGTGACGCCCGAGGTCTTGAAGGAGCGCGTCATCGCCGCCTTATCGGAGTTTATGAACAAGCCGGAAGTGATGGTGGAGATCCGGCAGGTCAACAGCAAAAGGTATTACATTTCCGGCGAAGTCGGCCGCGCCGGCCCTTACCCCCTGGTGACGCCCGTCACCATGCTGGAAGCGCTGTCGCTGGCTGGCGGTCTCAAGGATTTTGCGAACAAAAAGAAAATCGTCATCATGCGCGGCGATGAGCGCATCAAATTTAATTATGCCGAAGTGCTGAAGGGCAAGAAGATGGAACAGAATATCCAGCTGAAGCCCGGCGATCACATTATTGTTCCTTAATGCGAAGCGGATCCCGGGCTCGTCCGCGTAAGTAGATGATAGGGGCTCTTGGAATGCCCACCCGATCCGAAAAGCAGTTGTAGTTGGTGAAACCAGGCCGGGGAGCTTGGAATTGATATGGAGGAGAGATTTTTCGATGCAGCCCGCCACGCCTGATCCGATGAATATTCAGCGCCGAACGCTGGATATTGAGGACTACATTGACGTCGTCCGGCGTCATCGCGCCTGGATTGTGGGGCCCATGCTGCTGTGCTTGGTGGTCGGCACGGTGACGGCTTTCCTCTGGCCGGATACATATGTGTCCTCCGCCGTTGTGCGTGTGATTCCGCCGCAGATTCCGGAGCGGTTTGTGCCGAGCAACGTAAACTCCGAGATCAGCCAGCGGATCAACTCGATGTATCAGTCGATCACCAGCCGCCAGACGCTCACCAACATCATCAACGTCTACCAGCTCTACCCGCGTGACCGGAAGCGGTTGCCCATGGAAGACGTGATCGAGCAGATGAAAAAGGATATCCGGCTCAACCTGACCGTCGGCGACGCCCGCGGCCGCGTCCAGGCATTTGAGATCAGCTATTCCTATGAGAACCGCCTGATTGCCCAGAAGATCGTCCAGGAACTGGTTACGCGTTTCATTGATGAAAACATCCGGACCCGTGCGGCCCAGTCCTCACAAACCACGGAGTTTTTGCGGGAGCGGTTCGAACAACACAAGCGAGAGTTGGACGCCGCCGAAGAAAAGCTCACCAAGTTCCGGCAGGAAAACCAGGGCCGGATGCCGGAGGAGCGCCAGAGCAACATGGCGGCGATCAATGCGCTGGACCAGCGCATGAACGCCCTGAATGCCCAGATCTCGCGGGCCAACCAGGACAAGCTGCTGCTGGAGTCCCGGCTGAGCACGTTGAAGGATCAGTTCAGCCGCCTGTCGGTCCCGGAAGCCGCGCAGCAGGTGGAGATGGCTAAAAATGAGCGCCTGGCTCAGTTGGAACGTGAAATTCTGACGATGGAAACCAACCTGGAAGCCGTCAAGCAGAATTACAAAGAGACCCATCCGGATGTGCGGCGCATGAAGAATAACATCGACGTGCTGAAGCGGACCCGCGCCAACCTTCAAAAGGAAGAGGAGGCCAAGAAGGCCGCTTCGGAAAAGGCGGCCACCGCTCCGGAAACCACGGCTCGCAAGAACATCAATCTACCGAAAGAAGCCCGGGCGATGGAAGCGGAGATGGCTTCCATCCAGAGCCTGATTGAAGCCCGGAATCTGGAAGTGGAAGGGGCCCGGAAAGAGATTGTCGGCGTGGAACGCAACATGCGGGCTTACCAGGGCCGTCTGGAAGCAGTCCCCATGGGCACCGGCCAGTATGAAGAACTGCTCCGGGAGCGCAACACCGCCGCCCTGCGCTACGAGGAAATGCAGTTGAAGATGACTCAATCGCAGGCCGGCACGGACCTGGAACGCCGCAACCAGGGCGAGACTCTGGAACTGCTGGACCCGGCCAGTTTGCCGATGACGCCCACTCAGCCTAAACGACCGTTGCTGGTGGGGGCTTCGGCCTTCATCGGGCTGATTTTGGGCGTGGTGATTGCGGCGGTCCGGGAGCTGAAGGACACGACCCTGAAGAATTTGAAGGACGTCCGCGCTTACACCCAACTGATGATTCTGGGAAGCGTTCCGCTGCTGGAGAATGATCTGGTGGTGCGGCGCCGGCGCCGGTTGGCTTGGCTGGCTTGGTCCACCGCCTGCCTGGCGGGAGTGGCGGTCATGGCGGGATCGGTGTTGTTCTACTACTCCAACAAGACCTGAGTCCATCCACGCAGCCCATTGCTCCCGACAAGATACGCAACAATTGACCGCCCAGGAATGAAGATATGAGCCGAGTTCACGACGCCCTTCGCAAAGCCCAGCAGTTGGCCCAGTCCGCTGACGCGGCTTCCGGCGCACCATCCGCGGATCAGCGGACCGCTTCCGAGGTGCGCCCGGGCGCGGATAACCTGGCGGCCCCGGCAGCACCCGTCGTGGAGTCAAAGCCCACTATGGAAGCACCGCCGGCCATTACTGCGCCGCCGCTGACCGCTCAGCCGGTGGTGATGGAAGCACGCACGGTAGCCCCCGACCCTGCTCCGTCCAGTTCCCGGGCCGCCATCGCGGAAGCCATTGGCGTCGCGCTGGCGGAACCGCCGGCCACCGTGGTCACGCCGGCCGAACAGAGCTTGCCGCGGCTTTCCTTTGGTGGCCGCTCTGCGCCGCCGGACTATCCAGCGCCCACACCTTCTGCCCCCACGCACTCCGGCCCGTTCAACGGGGCTCCGGCCATCCGCACCTCCACCTTCGCGATTGTTGAAGGCTCACCCTCGATCAACATTGACGGGCTGCTGGACCGCATTCTGGAAGTGCCATTCACGCCCGCGCCCGACGCCCACCTGATTGATGCGTCGCGCCCCCATGAAGCCCCCACGGAAGAGTTCCGGACTCTCCGCACGCGCCTGAACCACCTGCAAAGCCTGCAACCGATCCATTCGATCGTTGTCACCAGCCCGTCGCCGGCCGAAGGTAAATCCATGGGCGCGGTGAACCTGGCCCTAGCCGAATCTCAGCTTTCCGGCAACCTGACCCTGCTGGCGGATTTCGACTTCCGCCGCCCGATCGTGCACCAGATGTTCCAGCTGGATCGCTCACCCGGCATCACGGATTTCCTGTTGGGCAAGGCCAAGATTGAAGACTGTATCCGCAAGATCTCCGGCACCAGCCTGTGTGTCATGCCCGCCGGCGAAGCGGTGATCAATCCGCTGGAACTGCTCAATCTACCTCGCGTCAAGGAACTGCTGACGGCCATGCCGAAGCTGTTCAACTGGGTGATTCTCGATTCACCGCCGCTGCTGTTTGCCGCCGACGCCTCGTTGCTGGGTACCATGTGCGACGGCACCATCCTGGTGGTCCGCATTGGCCGCACCACCATCGATTCGGTGACGCGCGCCATGAACTCGCTGTGCGAGAACAATATGCTGGGTATCATCGTCAACGGCGCGCGCCGGGGTGAGCTGTACTCGAAGTACACCTACTACCACAGCTACTACTACTCGCGGCAGGATTAGCCAGCCACTGAGGCCTAGCGGATCGCCCAATTCGGACGATGGATCGCTAGGCCTCACCCGTTCGTTGAAGGGTCTTGGACAGCTGTCCTGCGTTCTAATGTCCTTTCCTCTATTGGCCGGGCACCCGATCACAGCGCTGCATTTGATACCGGATGCGGTATCATCTCAGTGTGTCTGCCACCAAGACGCTCCAGAAGATGCGGCAGAACCCGGTAGGCTGGCGCATAGAAGAGTTGCAGGCGGTGGCAGAAGCGAATCATATTGATTGGCGCACCCCCAGAGGTGGCGGCAGCCACGTGATCTTCAGCGTGCCGGGTGCGCGTGAGATTGTTTCCGTTCCCTCGCGGCGTCCGATCAAGCCAGTCTACGCTAAACAGTTTCTGGCATTGATCGATACCGCGCGGGAGGTGAGGGAATCATGAGAGCAATTACGGACGCCGAACTCGACGGGTACCAATTCACGGTCCGGCCACTGTCGGCGGAAGAGGGCGGCGGCTATCTGGCGGAGTATCCAGAGCTACCTGGATGCATGTCCGACGGTGACACGATCGCCGAAGCCATCGCCAATGGACGGGAAGCTTTGCGTGATTGTCTGACCGTGTTTCGGGAGTCGGGCCAAAGGCCGCCCAAACCGCCGGTTGAGGCCGCTCAATGGCGTCAGCGGCTACCGCGAACTCTTTATGCCAAGCTGAGCCGCCAGGCGCAGCGAGAAGGCGTCAGCATCAATAGCTTCGTCACGGCCATCATTGCGGAGGCAGTGGGCGCGCGGTCACCCAAGTGAGAAAAGCAACGATCACGCTGGTTAACCTGGCGGCCAGCGGGCGGCTTCCGGAGCCTGCCCGCTACGCCCGCCGGACCGGCTGCGCAGCGAGATAACGCGGATAGGCCAGCAGAGCTACGCCCAACACCGCCAGTGCGGCTGAGATCCACTGCGTGTTCGAGAACGCGCCGATCAGCGGCTGCTGGTGGAAGCGGAATAGCTCGACGAAGAAGCGCACCGCCGAATACGAGATCAGGTAGAGACCGATGACCGTCCCCGGCCGTGGCGTGCGCGTGGCCAAGTGATAGAGCAACCCGAACAGGGCAAACTCCGCCGCTGATTCGTAGATCTGCGTGGGATGCAGCGGTACGCCTAGCGGCACGCCGGTCATGCGGCCGGCATCGACGCTGGTGAAGGTGATGCCCCAGGGCCGGTCGCACCGGACACCCCAGCAACAGCCCGCCGCAAAGCAGCCCAACCGCCCGATGGCATGGCCGATCGCGACGCCCGGGGCCAGGCAATCCATGGTGAATAGTACTGGCAACCGGTAGCGCTTCATCAACCAGACGCCCACCACCAGCGCCAGCAGGAAGCCGCCCTGAAAGACGCCCGCCGATTGCAGCGTCTCAAGGGAGAACAGTTCGGAAGGGTTCTTCGCGTAGATCTCCCAATCAAAGACAAACATCATCAGCTTGGCGCCCACCAGACCCGCCAGGGCGCAGTAGACCGCCAGGTTGATGATGTTTTCCGGGTCCAGGCCCACGCGCCGCGCCAGACGCTTGCTCGATTCCAGGCCGGCCAGAAAGCCCAAGGCCACCAACGCTCCGTAGGTGGGCAGATACAGCCCGCCAATCTCAATGAGCTTCGGAAACATTCTCCCCCTTGGCCTTCCCGACTGGGGCCGTCACCGTTTGGACCGCACCGGCGCGTGGCCGGAAGATCTCCAGCGCGAGCAAACCCGCCCCCAGGCAAATCGCGCTATCGGCCACATTAAAGCTGGGCCATTCGTAACTCCCGAGAAAGACCTGGATAAAGTCCGTCACGCTGCCATAGACGATGCGGTCATAAAGATTACCCACCGCGCCACCCAACACCAGCGTCAGCGCCACCCGGCTCTCCGATTGCGTCCACAGCATTCGCACAATGTAGGCCAGGATCACCAGCGAGACGCCAATCAGCAGGACTTTCCGCAGCAGTTCCGGCGCATCATTCAGCAGGCCAAACGCCGCGCCCCGGTTGCGGGTGTAGACGATATTCAGGATGCCGGGGATGACCGGAATGGTATCCCACAAGGCTACCTTCTGCTCGATCAGCACTTTGGTTACCCGGTCGAGCGCCACAATCAAACCCGCCCAGAGAAAGGGTAACCACACGCGTCCGGCCATGGACCCACCCGCCATCATGCCGCCACGATCTCGCCCGCCACCAGCATCGCCGTGACGGTTTGCGTGCAGGAACCGCAGATGGTCGGGAACCGCTCATCGGACCCCAGATCCTTCTTGTACTTCCAACACCGGTCGCACTTCGCGCCGGTCGCGCGGTCCACGTGAACGGACAGGTCGGCCTCGGAACGGCCTTCCAGCGTCACCTCACTGACAATGAACAGCCCGGCCAAATCCGCCGCATAGGCTTCCAGCAACGGCAGCAACTCCGGCCCGGCCTTCAGATGCACCCGCGCTTCCAGCGGCGCGCCGATCAGTTTCTCTTGACGAGCCACTTCCAGCGACTTGGTCACCTGCTCCCGCACGGTCAGCAACTGATCCCACTTGGCGGCCAACTCCGGCGTCAACCCGGCCAGCGTGGCCGGTTCCGGAAACTCCAGCACGTGCACGCTCTCCGGCTCGCCTTCGCGCCGCAGGAACGTCCAGGCTTCGTCCGTGGTGAACGACAGGATCGGCGCCAGTAGCCGCACCAGCGCCTGCGTCACCTGATACATCGCCTTCTGCGCACTCCGCCGCTCCGGCGAATTGGTGGCCGCAGTATAGAGCCGGTCCTTTGACACATCAAAGTAGACCGCGCTCAGTTCATTGCTACAGAACGTGTAAAGGTCCTGATACGCCCAGTGGAAGCGGTAAGCCTCATAGTTGGCCCGCGTCCGCTCGGCCAGCGCCTGCGTCCGCGTCAGGATCCACTGGTCGATCTCGAGCATCGGCACGTCCGCGTGGGCGGCCGGATCAAAGTCGCCAATCGCACCCAGCAAATAGCGCAACGTGTTGCGGATCTTGCGGTACGCTTCCGCGAGGCGCTGCAGGATGGTGTCCGACAGGCGAACGTCGTCGTTGTACTCCACCGACGCCACCCACAGGCGCAACACATCCGCGCCATACTGCTTGATCACCTTCTCCGGCTCAATCGTATTGCCCAGCGACTTAGACATCGCCCGGCCCTGCTCATCCAGCGTCCAGCCGCTGGTGACAATCTCACGATAGGGCGCACCGCCACGCAGGCCCACGCCGATCAGGATCGACGAGTGGAACCACCCGCGGTACTGGTCGCCGCCTTCCAGGTACATGTTCGACGGCCAGCCCAACCCGTTCGGCTCCAGCACCGCCAAGTGCGACGCCCCGGAATCGAACCAGACATCGAGAATGTCCATCTCTTTGCGGAACGACGTGCCCTGGCACTTCTTGCAAACCGCGCCTTCGCCCAGCAGCACTTCTGACGAATGGATATACCAGGCGTCGGCCGTCTCCGTGCGGAAACGCTCCACCACGCGGTCCAGGAACTTCTTTTCCGTAAACGGCTCACTGCAGGATTCGCAGTAGAACGCGGTGATCGGCACACCCCAGACGCGCTGGCGCGAGATGTTCCAATCGGGGCGCGTCGCGATCATGTTGCTGATGCGGTCCTCACCCCATGCCGGGTGCCACTTGACGCCCTTGATGGCTTCAAGAGTGCGCGCGCGCAGATCATGCGCCTCCATCGAGATAAACCACTGTTCCGTACCGCGGAAGATGGTCGGTTTGTGGCAACGCCAGCAGTGCGGATAACTGTGGTGCAGATCCTTTTGCGCCACCAGCGCCCCGTATTCGCGCAGCAGCGCGATCACGGCCGGGTTCGCTTCCCACACCGTCAACCCCAGCAACGATTCCGGCAGATCACCCGGTACGCCGCCCACCTGATACATCCGCCCCGCGCCATCCACCGGACAGTAGACCGGCAGGCCGTACTTCAGGCCGATCACATAATCTTCGTGACCATGGCCGGGTGCCGTGTGCACCGCGCCCGTGCCCTGTTCGAGCGTCACGTGGTCGCCCACCAGGCCCACCGAATCGCGATCCAGGAACGGATGCTTAAACACCGCGCCTTCCAGCTTTTCGCCCGCAAAGGTGGCGATCACGCTGTACTCGGGCCAACCGGCCGCTTCCGCCGTCTGCTTCACCAGATCGGTGGCGATGATGTAGACGTCTTTGGCTTCGCTCGCCGGGCGAGCTTCCGGCGACACCGCTACTGCCGAGTACTCAAACTTGGGGTGGAAGCTGATGGCCAGATTGGCCGGCATGGTCCACGGGGTGGTGGTCCAGATCATGCCGTAAGTCCGCCAGCCCTTCAGCCGCTCATCGATCGCCCCGGCATCGGAGGTCAGCGCAAACCGGACCCAGATGGACGGGCTGGTGTGGTTCTCATACTCCACCTCCGCCTCAGCCAACGAGGTGCGGCAGCTCAAACACCAGTTGACGGGCTTCAGGCCCTTGTAGACGTAGCCCTGGTCGACAAAATCGACAAACGCCTGCGCGATCACGGCCTCATAACCAGCCGTCATGGTCAAGTACGGGTCGTTCCAGCGCCCAAAAACGCCAAGGCGTTTGAAGTCGGCGGCCTGCAGGTCGACGTACTTCTGCGCGTACTTGCGACAGGCGGCGCGGATCTCCGCCGTCGTCATGCCGGCCTTCTTCTTGCCGAGTTCGCCGTCCACCTTGATTTCAATGGGCAGCCCGTGGCAATCCCAGCCCGGGATGTAGGGCGAATCAAAGCCCGCCATCGTCTTGGTCTTGACGATGAAGTCCTTCAGAATCTTATTGAAGGCGTGGCCTAGGTGGATGTTGCCATTGGCGTAGGGTGGCCCGTCATGCAGCACGTAACGCGGGCGGCCCTGGCGGCTCTCGCGGATCTGTTCGTACAGCCCCCGCTCCTCCCACCGCTTCAACATCTCCGGCTCACGCACGGGGAGATTGGCCTTCATCGCGAAGTCGGTCTTCGGCAGATGGACCGTCTTCTTCAAATCAACTTGATTGGGTTCCATGGACAGCAATTCGCGACTGTTGCCAGCGAGGATGGCCCCGGCGCAACAGGGGCGCAAGCGGGCAAGAGCCGGATACTCTTATCCTACCGGATCAACGCCTAGGCCGCTCCAGCCAGTTGGGTGCAGTTTTCTTGACCCGAAACGGCATTTTTCGACGCTTGAAGAGTTTATGGGGCTGGCGCGTCCGGTGGCGGACGTCTGGCGGAGCATCCGCCAACCACTTTAAGCGGCAGTTGCTGAAACACTTGGCGCTCCGCCTTCACTCTCTTGGGTAGGCTACACTGATGCATCCGCGAAACGTTGTCATGATACTCCGGGCTTTCTTTTTCGTATTGCTTGCAGCCATCACCTGGGGTCAGGTGGTGACCCCGCCTAACTCGCCCCCCGCACCGGCCAGCGGCTTTCCGGTGTTGCTGACCTTACCGCCACCGGGTGAGACGCCACTGGTCCGGGTGACCGCAACCCCCGGCAGCGGGGCCAAGTCAGCGGAGTTGCCAGCCACGCTGACAGCGGTTACTCCCGGGACGGGGCTGACTGTCTTGGTGCTCTCCGATACGCTGACGGCGGAATCGTTTGAGGCATTCCGTAAGGCGCTGCTGAACCTGCACGCCGGACTACCCCGCGGAATGGAGATCACGCTGGCGGTGTTGGGCGGCCAGGACATCCGCAAAGCCGGCCCGTACAAGACGCGCGCCCAGTTGCAGCCCGCGCTGGCGGAGATGGCCTCCCTGGTGCCTGATCAGGCCTTGAGTGTTGACCCCGTTCGCCTCTACACAGTCGCCGCCAAGAGTGCCGCGCAACTGGGGGGTGGCTGGCAGCATGTCCTGGTGGCCGGTAGTCTGCCGGAAGTGCCAGCGGAGGTTCGCCAGTATCTGGTGGCCTTCAGCGTCCAAGCCTTTGCCTCGGCGCGGGTCCGGGTGGGCTGGTGGCCACTGGCGGCCGCATCGGTGGACTGGTTGGAGCCGGTCCGTCTGGCCACTGCGGGCAGCAACATGCTGGACGAGGGCAAGGATTTTCTCGCGGCGCTCAAGGCGGAAGCCCCCAAGCCTCCCACCCGGAAGCCGGCCGAAGCGGTAGAGATGATGGCAGCGGCGGAACTCACCTGGACGCCGCCGGCGGCACCGAAAGCAGGGTTTGTCCTTTACCAGGCCGCCATTACCCTGGGGCCGGACGTGAGTCGGGTCATCCCCCTGATCGTGACGTCACCGGGCAGCGAAGCGCCGGAGCCAGAGATGGTGGTGCGCCTGGAAAAGGCGATCGCCGACGCCCGGCCCGTCGCAGGGGAAGCCAAGCCCGCCAGCGATCGCTTTGAGCAGGGGGCGCAGAACATCGAACTGGCTCTCAGCATCAACCCGGGCGATCCGCGGGCGCTGAGGCTGGGCGCGGATCTCTACGGACGGGCGGGCCGGTTTAGCCAGGCGGCACCGCTGCTGATCGCGCTCACTGGTCTCGACCCCGAAAACGGCCCGCTCTTCAATGAGCTGGGCGAGACGCAATACAGCCGCCAGCAGTTCGACGCGGCCGAAACGGCACTGCGCCGGGCGCGAGAGCTCAACCTCAAGACCGCCCGCAATGCGGAACAGTTGGCCCGCATCCGCCTGATGAAGAAGGACGACGTAGGCGCGCTCCCGCTGATGGCGGAAAGCCTGGAAGGGGAGCCCAAGAACCAGCCGCTGTGGCTTGAACGCGCCGACGCGGCGGAGCGGATCAAGGATCTCGACCAGAAGTCCCTGGCGCTGGAACGCGCTTTTGCCTTGGGCGGCCTCTTCGTGGAGCGGCGTCTGGGCCTCACGGAACAGTATCTGCAACGGAAGCAACCCGAGAAAGCACTGGTCCACGTCGATCGGCTGTCGAGTGAACTACCCAAGGAAGCCGCCATTCGCGAACAGCTTGCCACCTTCTATGAACGGCTGGACCGGCCCGGGCGCGCGCTGGAGCTCTGGCAGCGCACCTTGGAGGCAGATCCGGCCCGGGAACTGGCCCACTTCCGCGTGGCGTGGCTGTATCTGGATGGCAAGAAGCATACAGAGGGACTGGCCGCCGCCGTGGCGGGCTTGAAGGTCGCGGCCGGATCGGACCGCTTACATCTGGCACGCAACGACGCCCTGGAAGGCTTGGGGCAACTCTACACTGCCCGTCACCGGCTCAATGAGGCTGCCGCAAGCAGCAAGGATGCCGCCCTGCTGACGCGTGCCGCGGAACGGGCCGACGCCTACTCGCAACAAGCCAGCGGCGCTTACCAGCGCCTGGCCGAACACCTCAACAAGACCGCGCCCGCCTCGGCGGAACACAAGGCCGCCCTCCGCCGGGGGCTGATCGTCGCCCTTCGTGACAACGACACCGCCGCCGCCAAGTACTTCCGTACCGCCCTGACCACCGCGGGCGACACGCAGTTCATCGGCCAGTATTCTCCAGCCCAGGAAGCACCGGAACGGCGCGAGGCCGGCGGCATCCGCTTGGTGGGTGGCGCGGCGGCACTGGCGGAGATCGCCCACGCCTCCATCAGCCTCCAGCCGGACGACTTCATGGAAGGCTATGCCCGCAGCACCGCCAACATTCTTTCGGCCTCCGACAAAAAGGTTGTCGATCTGTTCACCGAAGAAATCCATGCCCACTTTGAGCGTGTGCTCGCTTTGTCGAATATGGGCCAGAAGGGCCCCAACGGGACGGTGATTACGCTCAAGGTAGACGGCAAAGAGAGCCGCAAGGCCACGGAGCGGGTCTTGAGCCTGCTGGGCTGGAAGATGAAGTCCGGCAAGCAGGGCGTATTGTTGGAAGCCGCCGAGAAAGGCGACAAGGCCAAGCGCCACGCCACCACCGCCGCCCTGGCGCTGGATGAAGTGGGCATGAAGGAAGCTCTCGAAAAGGGCAAGCCGTTCCAGATTGAAATTCCGCGCGAATGGGTGCGCACCTTCCCGGATGAAGCCCAATGGAAAGCCGCTCTCTACGCCAAGGAGAATCCGCCCGGCGGGCTGGCGGAGGTGCTTTCCACCGACGCGCGCGCCGCCAAAGTGTTCGCCGGACTCAACGGCATGGAAGAGGAGGCCGCCCGCGAGTTACTGAAGGCCGTGCCACTCAAGACACTGGTGGAAAAGTATCCGGATCTCACGTTTGCTTTTGCCCCGGCACTGGGTGTTCATCAGGGGCAGGCCGTGGTGCCGGGCGGCAAGTCCGCCCTCGCCATCTGGACCAAGCTGGCCGGTGCCAGCCCCACCAACGCTTCGCAGTTCTTCCGCGCCCTTCTTGACAAGGACGATGGCCGGGTATTGTCCTACTTTGCCTCGCTCTCGCAGCTGAACCGTGCTCACCAGGAGTTCTTCACCAAAACGCCGCAGCGCGTCAGCCGTTTCTACGATCTGTTCTCCAACATGCCGGAGCTGCGGTCCCGCGTCGGCCGCCTCTCCTCTGACAGTCCGTTCCTCGACTTCATGCGCAATGTGCCGCTCAACTCCGACGGCAAGGTCGATTTCCCGGGCAGCCCGGAAGTCTGGATGGTGGCCAAAGGGCAATCAAGCGCCGCCAAGTTGACCAAGAAGCTGAACCGCACCGCCGCGCCCGATGTCGAGGATGAGATCCTGATCCGGTTAAGCGGCACCAAGTACAAGACCGGCGCCGCCCGGCGCAGCGAACTGGACAACTTCATCGCCGTCTCCAACATCGACCGCTTTCGTCAGGAGCCGATGGATGAAAGTACCGCCCTCCTGCTGGCGCAGCAGTTCGCCGAATTTGAGCCCATATTCCCGCACTTCTCCCTGTTGACGGCGCTGAATCAAGGCGATTACCAAGCCGTCTTCACCGCCGCGGCCACGCTGAAGGGCAAGGACCGGCTGGACCAGAACCGGCTGTTATCGATCTTTGCGCCGATGCTGGAAATACTGGCTCGCATGGAGTCAACCGGTTCATTACCCCCCGCCGAAGCGGCCAAGCTGCTGCGGGGGATGTGCGACGCCGTCGCGCGGAGCCTTCAACCCGGACAATGGAGCTCTGCGGCGCTGGATGTGCTCCGGGCCGCACTTGCGCGGCCCCGCTCCAGCGCCGCGAACCCGGACGAGGCGCTCAGCAGTCTCCTGTTGGAATCTCACCGGCCGGTGGCGCTAGAGGCCGCCGGGCACCAGGTCAGCCGGGATGCCGGCGCAGTGCAGCGCGCCGCCTACCAGAAGGTGCTTGAGCTCCAGCAGGTACCCACTCTTCAAAGCTTGCTCGCGATCGACCAAGCCGCCCGGGACATCGGGGCTGGCAAAGGCGACGCCGCCCCACACTTGAAAGTGATCGAGGCCGCCATCCCCCAATTGCCCGTCGTCGAAGTACCCAAGACGCTGCAGGTATCCGGCAAGGTAAAGGAGAACCTGCTCAGCTACCGGCCCAAGCGGGTGCAGGAATTGGTGGCTGAACTGCGACAGCGCACCGCCCGCAAGAAGGCCAATCTGAAGGACATTCAGAAGACCGCCGCGGAACTGCTGGACGAGATCGCACCGCTGACGGGTACCGCGCTGACCGGCCGGGTCTATGCGCTCTATCTGGGCCCGGACGACATGCCGATCAGCGAGGACCCGCTGTTGGTCCGCAAGCACGAGTACGTTTCGCTGATGTCCACGCTCGGCGTGGAGAACGGGTTCGGCATCTCTGAATTTCACATCGACAGCGCCAAGGCCGGCAGTTATTTCAAGGGCTCATTCGGCACCTTCGCGCAGGCGGTGGGTGTCGCGATCGCCGGAGCGGCCAAAGCGGGTGGCGATGGCGAGGCAATGGTGGCGGCGCAGTTGGCCAGTCTGCGGGCGACGCAGTGGAGCTGGCTGCGCGATGAAGAACTGCGCCTGGCCGGACAGCAGATCCGGCTGGCCCGCGAATGGATCGTCCAGGCAGCCAGCGATCCGGCACGCCTGGATGAAATCGAAACCGATACCTTGGGTCTGCTGTCGCTTACGCGGCGCGCGGACTTGATCAAGGCGATCAGTGCCCGTGACTGGCCTCGCGCCTGGCGCTCCATCACCTTAAGCGAGCTGTTCCACCTTGCGCCCCGGCTGGCAGCGCGTCATGCCGGCTTGCCGTGGGCCTCTCCCCTGGCTGCCTCCTGGAAGCAAGCTGTCGCGGCCGCCCGGCCCGAGCGGATCAGGTGGCTGGGCCTGATGGCGCCCGCGTTGTGCGACTGTTCCCAGCCCGTCCTGGCGCCGGCCGCGCCGTATGAAGCGCTCGCTCGCCAGTTGATGACCCAACCGGTCGCCCAGCGCAGTGCCGAATTCAAGCTGTATCTGGCCTACGCCGCCGACAGCCTGGGCCTACCCGCGCCCGCCTTGGCTGAGTTGGCCGAGCCGCTGGCCCGGCTGAGCTTTCAGAAGATGAAGTTCGCCGACCCGCGCGACTGGGCCTCCGCACTGGCCGGCTATGCCGCCTTGACCGAAGCTGAAATTTGGGAAGAATTGGAGCACCGCAAACCGTGAGTCAACCGATCTCGCGCCGGCTATTCTGTCTGACGCCGGCCGCACTGGCCGTTCGGGGCCAGCAGGCGGCCCCGGACCAGGACCTGGTCTTCCGCACCAGCGTGCGGCTCATCGAAGTCTACGCCACCGTGTATGACAACCACGGCAAGTACGTCGATGGCCTGAACCGGGACCGTTTTCGCATCTCGGAAAACAATAGACCGGTCAACATCAGTACTTTTGAAGGCAGTGGTTCCGGGCTTACCTGCGCGGTGCTGCTGGACACCACCGGCAGCATGCAGAAGGAGCTACCGGCGGTGAAGAACGCCATCATCAAGCTGGTGGACGAATTGGGTGAATCCGATCAGATTGGGATTTTCGGTTTTTCCCGGCGCCTGGACACGCTGCAGCCCTTCACGCAGGACAAAAAGGCGGCCAAGAACGCCATCCTGCGGACCCGGGCCTTTGGAGCGACCGCTTTGTTCGACGCCATCTCGCAAGCCGCCCGGGAGCTACTGACCAAGCAAGGCCGCAAGGCGCTGGTGGTGTTCACCGACGGCAAAGATAACGCCAGCGTCTTGAACGCCCACGCCGCCATCCAGCGGGCCAAAAAGGCCGGCGTGCCCGTCTACACCGTGGGCCAAAGCGAAGCCCTGGCCGACAAAACACTGATGGACCAACTGGAGGAGATCTCCAAAGCCACCGGCGGCAAAAGCTACGAAGCCAAGAAACGCGACGACGTCGAAAAGATCTTCAGCGATATCTCCAGCGACATGAAACACACCTACCTGCTGGCCTACCCGGCCCCGGAAGTGGCGGAGAAAAGCTGGCGCAAGATCCAGGTGGAAATCCTGCAAGCCAAAAACTACAAAGTCCGCGCCCGCGAAGGCTACTTCCCGGATTGACACGGCCGGGGCTGATTGGCCCGCCCGCACCCCGGAGAATCGACCACACCCGAGCCGCTTGCCGCAAGGAAGCTTTCGGGAAAAAAGAGTTTTACTAAGCAAAACGGCGCGCCATCAGGGCCCATTGCCCCCGGCGCGCCGTCTGCTTGATTCGTCGGGTGAACCCGATCAGGCCAGTTACTTGATCTTGTACTTCTTGTCGCCCAGGTCTTCCCGATGGGCCGCGTGGCAGGACTTGCAAGTACCACCCAGTGTGCCGAGAGCCGCGCGTAGACCGTCGGCGTCGTTGGCGTCCGCGGCTTTCTTCACCGCCAGTGCTGCTGCCGTGGCGTCCTTGGTGCCTTGGACGGCATCGGCCATCTTGCGCTTTTCCCAGGCCGCAATCGTCGTGGGAAATACTTCCGCCAAAATCGCAGCGTTCTCGCTCACGACCTTCATGTCGCCCGCGCCTGCGCCTTTGCGCATCGCGCCATTCGCCTTGCCCACCTTCTCCATCGGCTCATGCAGCTCGTCGGCCATCAGGGCTAGGCCCAGGGCCGCGGAAAAACACAGGATTAGTTTCTTGGTCATGCGGGCGATTCTACCGCAAACAATCGTGCAGCGGAACATCATGAACGGACCTTAACCTCAAAAACTCTTCACCTTGTGCCAAACGCCGCGCCTACTGCGCCCGGTAACGCAAAACCTTACCCGGACGCGCCGCCGTCACTTGACCTTCGGAGATGACGGGCTGGCCGTTCACCATCACGTGCTTGAAGCCTACAGCCATCTGCCGCGGGTTCTCGAAATCGGCCTTGTCGGTCACGGTCGCCGGATCAAAAATGCCGATGTCCGCCTTGAAGCCTTCCGCCACTACGCCCCGATCCCGCAAGTTCAGCCGCTGCGCTGGCAGGCCGCTCATCTTCCAAACGGCTTGCTCCAGCGTCAACGTCTTCCGCTCCCGCACATAACGGCCCAGCACGCGCGCAAACGTCCCGAACTCGCGCGGGTGCGGAAAGTCTTTCTCCGACGCCGTGATCGCGCCATCGGAGGCGATCATCGTGTAGGGCGAGGTCATGATCCGGGCAATGTCCGGTTCAGAGATCGCGTGATAGATGCAGGAGCAGCTGCCTTGCACCTGCATCTCCATGGCCGTCTCCGCCGCGTTCTCGATCGTCACCTCACGGCCGCGCAGCCGGGTGATGTCAGCTAGTGACTTACCGGCCAGCGTGGGATCAAAGCCGCAACTGCGCATCACCACGTTCTTGGGGTCCCCGCCGCCGCGGTCGTTCTTGATCTTGTCGCTGATCACCAGCTTGATCCGGGCCCGCGTCTCGGGTGCCGCCAACCGTTCCAGTGTCGCTTTCCGCCCGCCTTCCAGCGCCCATTGCGGAAACAGCGCCGCCAGACCCGTAGACGAGGCCGTATAGGGATACTGGTCAATCGTCGTATCCACGCCGCGCGCCCGCGCCTGCTCCACCATCGCGACCGTCTTGTCCGCCAGCCCCCAATTGCCGGACCCGATCACCTTGTGGTGCGACACCTGCGTCGGAATCCCAGCCTCTTCGCCAATGCGGATGGTCTCCGCCACGGATTTCAGGATGTCCGCCGCCTCATCGCGCATATGGGAGATATGCATGCCGCCATACTTACCCACCACCTTCGCCAGTTCGATCACTTCTTCAGTGGGGGCAAAGTTACCGGGCACATAGAACAGGCCGGTGGAGATCCCGAAAGCGCCCTCGCGCATCGCCTGATCCACCAGCGCCTTCATCCGGGTCAGTTCTTCCGGCGTCACATTGCGCTTGGCCAGGTCCAGCACCTCCTGCCGCACACTGCCATGGCCCACAAAGAAGCCCATGTTCACTGAGATCTTGCGCGCCTCCAGCTTCTCCATATAAGGCGCCAGCGGCAGCGGCGACGATCCATCGTTGCCTTCCAGCAGCGTCGTCACGCCCTGCCGCAGAAAGTTCTCCGCCGTCGGCACCTGCATGATGCCGCTACGGCCGTGATTGTGAATGTCGATAAACCCGGGCGCCACCACCAGTCCCTGCGCATCAATCACTCGGTCCGCCGTCTTGCCCTTCAGCTTGCCGACCGCGGCAATCGAATCGCCCTTGATCCCCACATCCGCCCACCGCCAGGGGTTATTGGTGCCGTCAATCAAGCGTCCATTGACGATGAGCACATCAAAGTCAGCCGCCAGCAAAAGGATCAGCGCAGGAATCATCTCGATATTGTACGAGGGAACGTCCGCCGCCACGCCCAACAAGGACGGTAGCCTGTAAGAATGGTGCCCTCAACACCGGTTGCCCTGACTTTCAGGGTCCGTCGGCCCGGTCAGCGGCTGGCCAGCCGGGTCTCCGCATGACCGCTTACGCCGTCCGCCTGGCCCCCGTGGTCTTTGCCGCCTTTGTCTGCACCTTGGGTTTCGGCTCCGTAATTCCGTCGCTGCCGCTGTACCTGCGCCACGATTTCGGTGCCTCCACGGCCATGACCGGCTTCGTGGTGGGCATCGCCTCCGCCGCTGCCTTGGGGGGACGCCTGATCGCCGGACGCATGGCGGACACGCGGGGGCGCCGGGTGGTGGTGGCCGCCGGGTTGGGTTTCTGCGCGGCGGCCGGTATTTTCTACCTGCCCTGGTTCGGACTACCCACGCTGATCGTCGCCCGTATCCTGCATGGCCTGGGCGAAGGCTTCCTGTTGACCGCCGCAGTGGCCTGGACCGTGGACCTGGCTCCGATGGACCGCCGCTCGCAGATCCTGGGCTTTCTCGCCTCCGGCGTCTGGGGTGGCCTCTCCGCGGGCCCGATTGTGGGCGAATGGATCGGCGGGTTGCCGAACGTGGGCTGGTTTGTAGCGGGCTCCGTGCTGCCCGCCCTGGCCGCCATTTACTGGACGCCCGAAGTCTCGCAGCCGCATGCCGGACACCGCGGACCGCTCATTTCGCGCGTCGCCTTGCTGCCGGGCACATTGCTGGGTCTATCCAACGTCAGCTATGCGGCCATGGCCGGCTTTGTCCCACTGTTGCTGAAGGAGCGCGGCCTGCCCAGCGCCGGAGCGTTTGTGGCTTTTGCGGCGATGGTGGTCTGCGGGCGGACCATCTTCGGGTCGCTGCCAGACCGTCTGGGGCCGATCAAGATGCTCTATACCGGGCTGATCTTGCTGATCGCCGGGAGCACCGTGATGTTGCTGGCGCACTCGCCGGGCCTGGTCCTGACCGCTGCATGTTTGCTGGGGTTGGGGTATTCGTTCCCCTGGCCGTCGCTTGCCATCATCGTCACTGATCAGGCCCCTGCTGCGGAGCGGGCCACCGCCTTGGGCACCCTCACCGGCTTCTACGATCTGTTTGTCGCGGTCAGCGCGGTGTTGGCCGGAGCACTGGCTGCGCGGTTCGGTGTCCAGGCCGCCTTCTGGCTGGCCATCAGTTGCGCAGTGGCAGCCCTGGCCATCGTTAAGCTCCGGTTGGCGAACCGCCGATAGCCTCCCAGTGGGGGCAAATCGCGGCTTTTGCGGGACGAAAAGGTGCACCGGATGCGAATCCTGGGCGACCGCGCGAACATCCCGTTATAATCAGGTTAATCCCCGGCTCAGGAGTTATTACATGAATTTCAGGCATTTCGCCGCCGCTTTTGGCGTAGTGTTTCTATCCGCAGCCCTTCTGGTTGCCCAAACCTCAACGTCTCAGTTAAGCGGCACCGTCCGCGACAGTTCCGGCGCCTCGGTGCCCGCGGCCAACGTCACACTGACCAACGAAGCGACGGGCGTCACCCAGCGGCAGAGCACTACTGAAGCGGGTCTGTACGCGTTTCCTTCGATCGCCGTCGGCACTTATACCGTCAAGGTGGAAGGCGCTGGCTTCAAGACCTACTCCCGCACGGGCAATACGGTCCAGGTGAACACGCCGCTGCAAGTGGATGTCGTGCTGGAAGTGGGTGGCGCCACCGAGACCATCCAGGTCTCCGCCGCCGCTGAAGGCGTGCAAACCTCCAACGCGGTTATCGGCAACGTGGTCGAGCAGAAGGCCATCGTCAATCTGCCGCTGAATGGCCGCAACCCGCTCAACCTGCTGATCTACGAGCCCGGCGTCGTGCAGCGCTCTGGTGGTACGGTCAACGTCAATGGTGCCCGCTCGACGGCGGTCAACGTCACCATTGATGGCATTGAGGCCAATGAGTCCACCAACCCTAACCCCACCAACAACATCTTTCGCTTGAACCCGGACAACGTCCAGGAGTTCAAGGTCACCACCTCCAACCCGTCACCGGAAGAAGGCCGCAACTCCGGCGCCAACGTCTCGGTGGCCACGCGGTCCGGCACCAACGAGATCCACGGCACCCTGTTTGAGTTCTTCCGCAATACCGCGCTGAACTCGCAGGAATTCTACGGCAACGCCCAAGGCGCACCCAAGCCGGAGATCAAGCTGAACCAGTACGGCTTTGAAGTGGGCGGCCCCATCAAGAAGAACAAGACCTTCTTCTTCGGCAGCTGGCAGGGCCAGAAGGTGAACTTCAAGGACCCGGTGGATAAAGCGTTTGGCGAGTCCGTGGACCTCTACACGCCCTCCGCTCTGGCCGGCAACTTCCGCTACTTTGTGGTGGACCCTCGGAATCCCTTCACCCTCAATGGCCGCGTGATCAACCAGAACACTGCCGCTCTGGTCGATCAGCGGACCGGACAGCCCGTCCCCGGTGTGCGCAACTGCGGCACCGCCAGCGAGACCAACTGTCTGGCCACTTTCAACTTGTTCGCCAACGACCCGCAGGGCCGCGGCCTTGACCCCGCGGTGAGAAGCGTCCTCGGCGGCTACCCCGCCCCCAACGCCTACTCCGCGGGCGATGGCTTGAACACCGGGGCCTACGTGTGGACCACCCCGTTCCAAATTCGCGGACCGCAGTACATGGCCCGCGTCGACCACACGATCAACGACAAGCACTCGGCCTTCTATCGTTACCTGGGTGCCGAACAGAACACCCTGGGCGGTGATCCGTTGAATGGCCGCCCGCAGGTTCTGCCCGGTTTCCCGGCGCGCGGCGAGGTGTTCCGCCCGGCGCAGAACCATGCGTTCGGTTTGCGCAGCGTGCTTTCGCCCCGTTTGGTGAATGAATTGACGCTGGGCTATTCGCGCTTCCAGTTCCTGTTCACCCAGGGCGAAGCCAACCCGCTGTTCCCCAATACGCCGCGCTTCACCTTTAACAACTCCGATGTGGACTATACGGCCAACCCGCGCACCTTCCGCGCGGTCAACACGCCGCAGATCATCAACAACACCACCTACGTCACCGGCTCCCATGTGGTGAAGTTTGGCTTTAACATCCGCATGTATCAGCACAACGACCAGCGCGGCGACGTGGGTGGCACTTCGCTGACGCCTTCCATCTCGCTGTCCCGCACCGTGCGCCCGCCCACGGGCATCAACTTCCCCGCGGCGGCCACCGCGACCACTGCTGGCATCTCCGCCAACGACCTGAACCGCCTCCAAGGCATGGCCAACGATCTGTTGGGCATCCCGGCTTCGCTCACCCAGGTCTTCCAGGGTGACCTACGCGCCGACACCTTCGCTCCATTCAAGACGGGCGACAAGAACGTCACGCTGTGGGCGCAGGGCCAGCGGACCAAGCAGTACAACTTCTTCCTGCAGGACGAATGGAAGTTCCGCCGCAACATGACCATCAGCTACGGCGTCCGCTGGGAGTTGAACGGTCCGCCCACGGAAGCCGGCAACCGCGTGTATGTTCCAAACAGGATTATCGACGGCAGCGAGGGTGCGGTTACCTTCACTCCGGCGGAGCGCTGGTATCAGAACTGGAATCGCACGGCCTTGGCTCCCCGCCTGGGCATCACCTGGGCACCGGGCAACTCCAACAAGATGGTGATCCGCGCGGGCTATGGCATCGCCTTTGATCCCATCTCCACCTTCCAGGTCACCTCCATCGCCGCGGCGGTGCCGGGCCAGACGTTCCGTTGCGTCAACACGCTCACCGCCACTGGCGTCACCACCACTCCCGGTTGCGCCGCCGTGCCCAACATTCGCCTGGGCCAGAGCTTCCCCAACGAGACTGCTCCTCCCACGGTGAGGCCCTCCAGCTTCCTCACGCTACCCCAGCAGACGCAGAACAACGCGCCGCCGGCCCGCGTGTTCGATCAGGGGCTGAAGCTGCCCACGGTCCACATGTGGAACCTGACGCTGCAGCGTGAACTCCCCGGCGGCTACGTCGTGTCGGTAGGCTACGTGGGCCGTCGCGGCACGCGCCTGTATCGCACCTGGGACATGAACCAGATCGACGCCGCACCCATTCTGCCCTCCTTCCTGGCCATGCAGCGCAACCGCGGCTTAGGCGGCGGCTGTCAGGCCAGCGGCATCCTGGCCAACGGCCAACCCTGCCCCGGTGCCGTCAATGTACCGCTGATCCAGCAGGGCGTCATCACCCCCGCCTTCGCCAACTCCACCGTGTCCGTGACGGACTTGCAGCAGAATGCGGCCGGCAATATGGCTGGCCGCCTGGAACAAAGTGTCGCCCCGGCCACTCTTGCCGCCAATGCCACCACGGCCCGGTTGCGCCCCAATCGCCAGTTCGCCCAGATCCTCTATCTGGACAACGGTGCG
>JBIKMK010000174.1:0-7514 GCA_044359315.1 Bryobacteraceae bacterium
GAGATCACGTTCCAGACGCTGCAGGGCAACGCCGACGACATCGCGATGGTGCAGATCGGAACCCAGGCTGAGTTTCTCTGACAAAGTCAGCCAGATGTCATGGAGCCGGTCGATATCTTCCGGCCACAGGCGCGGCGGGTGCGGGCCCAGGTTGACGAACTTCGAAGGGCGATCCGGACGGATGATTTCCAGCGAGAACGGCTCACGCGGCTCCGGCAACCGCTCCCAGGCCAAGCCGATCCGTCGGGCCAGTTCGTCGGACGGCATCTTGGCCGATACGCCGGTAACCATGCGCGAGGCCTTCAGCCGCTGCGCGGTCTGCACCATGGCGATGAAGGGATCGTTGGCGGGCACCACCAGCAGTTCAACCGGCTTGCCTTCCTTCTCCGCCATCTCGACGACGTGGGAGAACAACTCCTGCTCGTAGGTGGAGAATAACTGGTCGTCGGTCAAGGCATACTCACCTTCACCCGCCACCGGGCGGACGGTCATCACGACAATGTCATGCCGGCGGAGATTGGCCTTTTGCAGCGTCTTCCGCAGATGCTCCATTTGCGTGTAGCCACGCACGGCCACCAGGATGCAGCCGGTGCGGGCGTGCAGCATTTCGGTTTCAATCTGGGGCGAATGCTCCAGGTTGAACATCTCCAGACCGTGGCCTTTTGTCAGCCGCGCCTTCGCGTTGATGTGCTCGGAGACACGGAACAGGATATAGAGCACGACGGTAAAGGCGACGCCGGAGATGGTGGCGATCTTCTTGGAGAAGAGGTTGGCGATCGCGATGGTGAACAGGGTGAGGGTCAGCAGGCCCAGGCCGACCGGGATCTCAGTTTTGCCAATCTGGATGTTGAAGGGGACTTTATATTCCTGGTCATGGCGCAGGAGGCGCAGCGCGAGCACGCCCAGCGACTTCAGGAAGAAGCTCCAGATGACGCCAAACGCATACGCTTCACCCAGCAGGTAAACATCTCCCTGAGAGGCGAGGATCGTGATCACCTGCAACAGCGTGATCAAGTTGACCATCCGGAAGGTGGTGCCGAACTTGGTATGGGGCTTGCGGAACCAATTGAGCAACACGCCATCTTCGGCGACGCGGTTGAGCACGCCGTTGGCACCGATCATGGAGGTGTTCACGGCACCAGAAAGGATCAGCACGCCAACAATCACCACAAAGATGTGGAAGCCCAACTTCAACAGATCCGGACCCACCAGGTTCATCGACATGCCGCCGATCAGGTTCTGGTAGTAATTGGCCCGCTGATCCTCCGGGATCACCATGGCGGCCAGCAGCGTCACAATGCCGGTGGAGACGACGGCGTAAGAACAAACGATCATCGCCGTGATCTTCAGATTGGTCATCTTCGGCGAAGCGATCTCGCGATAGACCTGGGCCAGTGTCTCAAAGCCGGACATGGCCAGCAGCGAGTGGCCAAAGCAAACCACCACTGCCGCGGCGGGGATGGTGGGCCAGATGGTGTCCTTCAACCAGCCCAGTGCATCATCCGAGAACTGGATGTTGGCCATACTGGGCAGCGGCGGGAAGGCTCCCCAGCGGCCGTTGACCGTGATGGTGATGAGTGACCAGACGATGAGCGACACCACCATCACCGTCATGATCTGCATGATCCGCAGCGCCTTGCCGCTGGATTCATGGATGCCCTTCACGTTGGACCGCCAGAAATACACGGTCACCACCAGGCCAAAGAACATGGCGAACCAGTTGGGCTCAACGTGGTAGGGCTGATGGAGCAGCTCAAAGATCTCGTTCAGCAGCCGGCCCAGGTACTGGCCCGCACTGACAGCGCTGATAGGACCGGTGAGAACGTAGTCCACCACCAGGGCGGAGACCGAGATTTTGGCCATGTTGGGGCCAAGAGAATCGCGGACCACCACGTAGACGCCGCCACGGACGAACATGGAGCAGCTCTCCATGTAGACGCTGCGGACGGCGAAGCTGAACAGCATCACCGCCAGCACAAACCACGGCGCGGAGCGTCCAATGGCTTGTTCGGCAATACCGCCGGCGTAATAGGATGAGGAGGCCAGATCGCTCAGAACGATGGCCGAGCCTCGCCAGAACGAGATAAACGATAACGCAACCGTCGTCGCGACGACGATGCGAGTGGGAGAGCCCGCGGACGTTGGCCCGTCAGGCTGCGAAGTGCTCACAGAGGTTTATTCTACGCTCAATTGAGATGGATGGGAGAACCGTCATTGCGGAACTGCGGCGGGCGGGCCATTTGGCCTACCTGGTGGGCGGCTGTGTGCGGGACCGTTTGCTGGGCCGCGCTGTCAAGGATGAGGACGTCGCTACCAGTGCGCGGCCGGACCAGGTGCAGGCTTTGTTCCCGGGGGCATTGGCGGTGGGCGCGCATTTTGGCGTCATGCTGGTGGGGCGGGTCGAGGTGGCGACGTTCCGATCGGACGGAGCCTATCAGGATGGCCGACACCCCGACCAAGTGACCTTTGAGACGCGACCCGAACTGGATGCCTCACGCCGGGACTTTACGATCAACGGGCTGTTTCTCGATCCCGAATCGGGCGAGATTCTCGATTTCGTGGGCGGCCAAGCGGACCTGAAGGCCGGCCTCATCCGGGCGATCGGCCATCCGGCGGACCGCTTTCGGGAAGACCATCTGCGCCTGCTGCGCGCGGTCCGGTTTGCCGCCCGGTTCGGCTTTGCGATTGAGCCGGAGACGATGCGGGCGATGCGGGTCCAGGCACCCTCCATCCACGCCATTGCGGCGGAGCGGGTGCGTGAAGAGCTGACGCGGATGCTGACCGAAGGGCAGGCGCGGCGCGCGCTGGAGTTGCTGGATGTGGCCGGTCTGCTGGAACAGGTGTTGCCGGAGGTAAAAGCGTTCCAAGGAGTGGAGCAGCCGCCCGAGTTCCATCCGGAAGGCGATGTCTGGACGCACGTGATGCGGATGATGGAAGGCTTGCCGCCGGACGCTCCGGCGACGCTGGCCTGGGGGGTCCTGCTGCATGATGTGGGCAAGCCCGGCACCTTCGCCCGAACCGATCCCATCCGGTTCAACGGCCACGTGGAACTGGGGGTGAAGATCGCCCGGCAGATCGGGCAGCGGTTCCGCTTCTCCCACGCAGATACGACCCAGGTAGAACTGCTGGTGGCCAACCATATGCGGTTTGGCGATGTGACGCGAATGAAGGAATCGACCATCAAGCGGTTTCTGCGGCTGGACCGGTTTGAGGAACATCTGGAGCTGCATCGCCTGGACTGCGAATCGAGCCACCGGAAGCTGGACAACTACGCCTTGATGCGAGGGAGGTTTGAGGAGATGGCACCGGAAGCGATCCGCCCCGAACGGCTGCTGACGGGTGCCGATCTGATTGCCGCGGGCTACGCACCCGGACCGGAGTTCCGGAGCGTGTTGATGGAAGTGGAAGATGCCCAGTTGGATGGCTTAATCGTTAGCCGAACCGAGGCGTTGGCGCTGGCGAAACAACGGTTAGGCTAGGTGCGCCGGGAGGCCCTAAGCGCCGGCGGCGGCCAGTCGCGAGGTGACGTACCACTTCAAGACCCCGTGCGGTTGCAGTCCGACGCTTTCGACGTCGATGCGCATCAGGCCACCCTTCTTGAAGTCGATGCGCAGGGCCGAGCCATTGAGAAGGTAGGCCGCGACGGAGGAAATCAGCGGCTCATGGCTGACTAGCATCACGGAATCCACCGGGCGGTGGGCCCGGATCTCCTGCCAGACCAGGTCCGCGCGGCCATCGGGCGTCAGCGTCGAGGTTTCCAGCATCTCCGCTTCCGGGGCCAGCAGATCGGCCACCATATCCGCCGTCTGGCGAGCCCGCCGATACGGGCTGGTCAGGATCAAGGAGACGGCTGTGTCCGCCTGGCGAGCCAGACGGAGCACTTCCTTCAATTTCTTGCGACCCTCGGGCACGAGGGCCCGTTCACTGTCGCTAGAGCCGGGGCGGCCGTCCTCGGCGATCGCATGCCGTAGCAGGTAAATCTGCATGTCTCTCCTGAAGTTCTGCGCGCTGCTGGTGACGCCATGGCGACCGGGCGGCGCGTTCCGGATGGAACGGATCGGACGGGCCGAAACTCCAGCCGATGCTTTTCCTCAGTTTGTCATACTGATAGCGACGTTTTGATGACGGCCGAAACAGAATTGACGGATCATGTTTGGGTGGCCCGCGCGGCCCGGGTGGCCCCGTGGCTGGCGGGCGGGTCAGCGGTGGCGATTCTGTTCTCGATTGCCGTGGCCCAGATACTGCTGGGTGCGGCGATCGGGGCGCTGCTGGTGGCCCGCGCCAAGTGGCGTTTTCCGGCTATCGGCTGGGCGGTGGGGGCGTTGCTCGCCTGGACGGTGGTGGCGATGGTGGCCTCCCAAGAGCTTCGCGCCGGGTGGCCGCAGTTGAAGAAGTTCTTCGTCTTTGCGGAGTTTGCCGTGGTGGCCACCGCTTGCGGCACGGTGCGGCGGGCGCGGGCGGTGTTGATGTCCATGGCGGCGGGCGGAACACTTTCCGCGCTGTGGAGCTTTGTCCAGTTTGGCCGCCGGATGGCGGAAGCTGCTGCCGCTCGCGAGGATTTCTACATTTACTACACGCCGCGCCGCACCACCGGGTTTATGAGCCACTGGATGACATTTTCCGGGGAACTGGTGGTGGTGCTGGGCATCGTGCTGGCCTTTGCTCTTTGGGCGAATCGCCCGAGATCCGGTGTTGGCTGGTGGGCAATGCCGTTCACCAACCGCTGGGCGGCGCTGGCGGTGGCTGGCGTAGCGGCGGTGGCCCTGGTCCTGAACCAGACGCGGTCTATCTGGCTGGCGGCGGCGGTGGTGGTGGTCTACCTGGTGGCCGCGTGGCAGCCCCGGTGGCTGCTCGCTTTGCCGGTGTTGGCGGTGCTGATGTATGTGGCGTCGCCGGGCGCGGTGCAGGAGCGGGTGCGCTCCATTGTGGAGCCCCATGGCGAAACGGATTCCAACCAGCATCGCGTGGTGACCCGCGTGGCGGGTATCGAGATGATCAAGGCCCATCCGTTGTTTGGTCTGGGTCCGGAGATGCCAGGCAAACGGTTCCTGGAGTTTGTGCCCAAAGATCTGCTGCCCTTGCCGGTGGGCTACTACGGGCATCTGCATAACGTCTACCTGCAATTGGCGGCGGAACGCGGGTTACCCGCGCTGGTGACCCTGCTGTGGCTATTCGGGGCGCTGGTGCTGCGGGTCGGGAAGCAAGCTGATCCGGTGCTGCGCCATGCCGCGGTCGCGGCCGTGATCGCAACCATGGTGGGCGGGTTGTTTGAGTACAACCTGGGCAATAGCGAAGTGCTCCACGTCTTTCTGGCGGTGGCCGCTTGCGGGTTTGCGGTGGCCGAACCGGCGGACCAAGCATCCATCGCCTAGCGGCCTTTGCTGAAGGTCTCAATAGACCGCTTGCTGACGCGCGCGGCTCGGTAGCTCTGGTGCGTCACGGCTAACCCAGCTGGGGGCTGACTTTCTGGCATGCTATCAGTGCATGTCCAAGCTTCAATCAAAGACCGCGATCATCACCGGAGGCGCTTCCGGCATTGGTTTGGCGATCTCTCACCTTTTTGCCCGCGAAGGCGCGGCCGTCGAGATTCTTGACCTGAACCAGACCGAGATGGATCGGGCTGTTGCCGAAATTACGGCGGCGGGCGGCGTGGCGACCGCCGAGAGCTGCAATGTGGCCGATGGGGCGCAGGTGGAGGAAGTGATCAACCGAGTGCACGCGCGCCGCGGGCGCATCGACATTCTGGTGAACAACGCCGGCATTGCCCATGTGGGCAATGCGCTGACGACAACGCCCGAGGATTTTGAGCGCGTGCAACGCGTGAATGTGTTCGGACCAGCCAACTGCCTGCGCTCCACCTTGAAGTTCATGGTGGCCGACGGCGGTGGCGTGATACTCAATCTCGCCTCCTGCGTGTCGGTGATGGCCATTCCGGACCGGTTCGCCTATGCCACCAGCAAGGGCGCGGTGCTGTCGATGACCTATGCCGTGGCCAAGGATTTTCTGGCTCACAACATCCGCTGCAACGCGCTGTTGCCGGGGCGCGTGCATACGCCTTTTGTCGATGGCTTTATCGCCAAAAACTATCCCGGGCGCGAGGCGGAGATGTTCGACAAGCTGTCGAAGGCTCAGCCGATTGGGCGCATGGCGGAGCCGGACGAGATTGCCACGGCGGCGCTGTTTCTGTGCTCGGACGATGCGCGGTTTATCACCGGGACGGGTCTGCCGGTGGACGGTGGGACACTGACCATCCGGTAGATGGGGGCTGTCGAAAGGCTTCCTGACGCGCGCGGCTCAGAACCATCAACGCGGTAGCAGATCGCGACCGTGGAGAGTGGTCCCTGAGCCGTCGTTCTGCGGAACGTTTACGCCGATTACGCTTCGGCCAGGACTCCAGCGGCCCACTCGGCCACCGTTGCGGCGGCTTCGCTCAGTTCGACGGAGTTGAGCGTCACCAGAGTCTTGTCCATGTCCTGCCAGGTTTCCAGCATCTTCTTCAGATGCGCGGCGGCCAGCTTCATGCACCAGGGGTCAGTGAGCGCGCGGCCGGATTTGGCGCTTTCGGCCATCAGTTGCGGCAAGGGCAGGGCAATCACTTTGTCCATCGCCTCGCCGGCGGTCGAGATCGCCCACTTCACGTCGACGCAATCGGCGTGACGGATGGAGATGGCGGTCTGCTGCCAGGTGAACTCAGCGGTCCAGGTCCGGCCGAACGGGTCGATGGCTTCGAATTGGCGAAAGTTGGTCATCCCAAAACCATTCTAGACGCAGAATCAGGCGGCGCGGGGCTGCTGGGCCCTTTGCCGCCTGATTTCGCGCCGATCTTCTAGGGTGCGCCGCCCGGACCCTGGTGGGGCGGGGGAGGCGGAAGCCCTGGGGTTACAGCTGGTGCCGCCACCGGCCCGCCAGCAAGAGTAGGACCGCCCCGCTCAACAGCAGTGCTGCCGAGCTGGGCTCCGGGATGGAGATGGCGTAGATCAAGCGGAACTCAGCAGACGGTTTCAGGATGTTGTGAATCCACGGAGGGTTGTCATGATTGGCTGAGCCGATCATGGTGAAACCGGGCGTTCCCGCCGGATTCTTGGCGTCCTTGGTACCGTCGATGTTTGTGCCCGTCCACACCTGGAAAGGATTGGGCGGAGCGTCGCCCAGTTCCGTCACGAAGATGGGGTTCCGCAGGAACCCGCTCCATAGTTCGCTGGTTCCCTTGGCGACCAATTGGCCCGCCAAATTGTAGATCGGGGTTGAATCCACACCCCCAATGTTGTCCCGCGCGTCCACCGTTGCCGTCGACACAATGGCGCGCCATTGGAATTGGGCCAAGGCCGGAACTGTGTTGGCCACATTGGTGACGAAGGTGTTGTAGTCGCTGATATTGCCCGAAAGGGCATCTCGACCGACTGAAGTCACGAAAGCTAGGCGATAACTATTCGGTGCTAGCCCATCAGGTTGAGTGATGACTGTTCCGCCCAACAAAAAAGGTGCCACCAGCAGTGTGGCACCCATGAATCGTT
>JBIKMK010000175.1:0-7487 GCA_044359315.1 Bryobacteraceae bacterium
GATCTGGTGGCCCCGGGCGGGCTGCTGCACTTTGGGCAGGGCAAGTGGTATCCGGGCGAATCTCTGCCGCGCTGGGCCTTTACCTGTTACTGGCGCACCGACAGCTTCCCGCTGTGGCGTGATGACCGCTGGATTGCCAACCCGGAGCAGGATTACGGCTTCAGCACGGACGAAGCGGAGCGGTTCGCCAATGGCCTGGCGTCGCGGCTGGCCATCAGCAACGACTACGTGATCGCGGCCTACGAAGATCCGCTGGCGTACGTGCACAAGGAGCGGCTGCTGCCGATCAACGTTGATCCTCGGGATAACCGGCTGGCCAACCGCGAGGATCGCGACCGCCTGCGCCGCACCTTTGAACGCGGCCTGAATACTCCCAGCGGCTACATCCTGCCGTTGCAACGCAACTACAGCAAGGACGGCCCGGCGTGGCAGAGCGGCACGTGGATGATGCGGGCGCGGCATGTGTTTCTGCTGCCCGGGGATTCTCCGGTGGGGCTCCGTCTGCCGCTGCCCAGCTTGAAGTGGGAGCCGCCGGAGAAGGTGCAGCAGATCTTTGAGATCGATCCATTTGCGCCGCGTGGTCCGCTGGGGCCTCCGGTGCAGCGCCGGTTTGCTGTGCCGTCTTACACACCCACCAGCGGCGCCCAGCCGCGGCAGGACGTGCAGGAACAGACGATTGCTTCCGACAGCGGTGAGCCGGTCGTCCGCACGGCGCTCTCCGTCGAGACGCGCCGGGGCCGTCTGCATGTGTTCATGCCGCCGGTGGCTAGCGCCGAAGAGTATGTGGAGTTGGTGAACGCGGTGGAAGACACTGCGGCGCTGCTGCGCATGCCGGTGCTGATTGAAGGCTATACGCCGCCTTACGACCACCGGCTGAAGCAGATCAAGGTGACGCCGGATCCGGGTGTGATTGAAGTGAACACCAAGCCTGCCGCGTCCTGGTGGGAGCTGGTGGATGACACGACGCAGCTTTATCACGAAGCGCGCCTGTGCCGACTGGGCACGGAGAAGTTTATGCTGGATGGCCGCCACACCGGTACTGGCGGCGGAAACCATATCGTGATGGGCGCAGCCAATCCGGCCGACAGCCCATTCCTGCGCCGCCCGGATTTGTTGCGGTCCCTGGTGGGGTTCTGGCTGAACCACCCTTCGCTGTCGTATCTGTTCTCGGGCACCTTCATTGGACCCACCAGCCAGGCGCCGCGCGTCGATGAGACGCGGCCGGATGCGGTGTATGAGCTGGAGATCGCGTTTAATCAGGTGGACAACCACGGCCTGCCGCCGCATGAGCTGCCCTGGTTTGTGGACCGCGTCTTCCGCAACCTGCTGGTGGACGTCACCGGCAACACGCACCGGGCGGAGTTCTGCATTGACAAGCTCTATTCGCCGGACAGCAGCACGGGACGGCTGGGCTTGCTGGAAATGCGCGCCTTTGAGATGCCGCCCCATGCGCGGATGAGCCTGACGCAGCAGTTGCTGCTGCGGACGTTGGTTTCGGTGTTCTGGCGGCAGCCTTATCGCGAAGCGCCGATCCGGTGGGGGACGCGCTTGCATGACCAGTTCCTGCTGCCCAAGTTTGTCGAAACGGACTTTGCCGAGGTGATGCAGTTCATTCAGCGCGCGGGCTATCCGTTTTCGCTGGACTGGTTCGCACCGCACTTTGAGTTCCGCTTTCCGGTCTACGGGACGGTGAACTACGACGGCGTTGAGATTGAGCTGCGCCAAGGTATTGAGCCCTGGTACGTGCTGGGCGAAGAGCCCGGCGGGGGCGGTACCACGCGGTTTGTCGATTCCTCCGTGGAGCGTCTGCAAGTTCGCGTGAAGAACCTGGTGCATGAGCGGTTCATCCTCACCTGCAATGGCCGCCGTCTGCCGCTGCGTTCCACCGGCACGCATGGTGAGTATGTGTGTGGCGTGCGATATCGCGCCTGGCAGCCGCCGCGTTGCCTGCATCCCAACATTCCGGTGCATGCACCGCTGCGGTTTGATCTGCTGGATCTGGCCAGCCAGCGTTCCATCGGGGGCTGCATCTATCATGTGGCCCATCCAGGGGGCCGCAACTATGACACGTTCCCGGTGAACGCCAACGAAGCGCAGGCGCGGCGCGCAGCCCGGTTCCTTGCCTATAGTGGGACTACAGGAACGATGCCCATTCCGCAACCTGAACCCAATCCGGAGTTTCCATCGACGCTCGATTTGCGCCGATAACTAATCTTGTATGGCGAGGGCGCCCCAACTTGAAGGCCGGACCTGGCGCTATCGCCCGGATGCATCCTTCTGGGACGAGGCCGTCGGGCCGGAGGGCTACGCGCGGCCCCACTGGCAGCGGTTTGCCGAGTCCTTGGAGCAGATGGGTACCGGCGAGTTCGACCGGCGCCTGCAGGGTGCCCGCCAGATCATCCGCAACAACGCCATCACCTACAACGTGTATGGCGACCCGTACGGGTCGGAACGGTTGTGGCCGCTCGATCCGGTTCCGCTCATCATTTCAGAAGAGGAATGGAGCTTCCTCGAGACCGCCATCTCGCAGCGCACGCGGCTGTTGAACGCGATCCTGAACGATTGCTATGGCCCCCAGCGGTTGATCGAACAGCACCGCCTGCCGCCGGAGCTGGTTTTCGCCAACCCCAGCTTTCTGCGGCCTTGCCATGGCGTGCCGGTGCCGCGTGACATCCGGTTGCACTTTCACGCGGTAGACTTGGCCCGCTCGGCTGATGGCCGCTGGTGGGTGATTGCGGATCGCACACAGGTGCCTTCGGGTGCGGGCTATGCGCTGGAGAACCGGCTGGTGAGTGTGCGGTCCTTGCCGAACATCTTTAATCGCCACTCAGTGCGGCCGCTGAATCACTTTTTCTCGGCCAGGCGGCATGGATTGCTCTCGCTGGCCCCCGGGAACCGCCGCATGGTGCTGTTGACGCCGGGTCCGCTGAATGAGACCTACTTTGAGCACTCCTATCTGGCCCGGGCATTCGGCATTCCGTTGGTGGAAGGGGCCGACCTCACGGTCCGCGACGACCATGTCTACCTGAAAACGCTGGAGGGCCTGGACCCGGTAGATATGATTCTCCGCCGCCAGGACGACGCCTACTGTGACCCGCTGGAACTGCGCGGCGAATCGCTGTTGGGCATCCCGGGATTATTGCGGGCGGTGCGCGCCGGCAATGTCGCGGTGGCGAATTCATTGGGCAGCGGCCTGGTGGAGACTCCCGCGCACAAGGCATTTCTGCCGGGGCTGTGCCAGCACTTGCTGGGTGAAACATTGAAGATGCCGTCGGTGGCCACGTGGTGGTGTGGCCAACCGCAGGAGCGGCGCTATGTTTTGGACCACCTGCGGGAACTGGTCATCAAGCCGACGTTCCCGCGCTATGGCCACGGGCCCGTGTTGGGCTCATCGCTCGACCGGCAGGCGCTGGACGAGCTGGCGGCGCAGATCCGCATGCGTCCAGAACAGTATGTGGCCCAGGAAGTGGTGGCCCTGTCCACGGCTCCGGTGTGGTGCGATCAGCAGTTGGCGCAGCAGCACGTCATGTTGCGGGCCTACTGCGCCTGGGATGGCGAAGGCTACACGGTGATGCCCGGCGGGCTCACCCGTGTCTCCAATTCGCCCCAATCGGCCGTCGTTTCGATGCAGGAGGGCGCCACCAGCAAAGATACCTGGGTGCTGGGCCGGATGGACGACTCCGCTTATCCGCGCATGGCCTTTGAGTCGGACCCCGCCGCTGAAGAACGTCCTCCGGTCAGCCCGCAGCTGCCCAGCCGCGTGGCCGATAATCTCTTCTGGCTGGGCCGCTATACGGAACGCGTGGAGTGGATGGTCCGCGTGCTGCGCGCCGCTGTGCCGTCGCTGTTGGGCGAAGAAGACTTTACGCATCAGATCCGGCTGGAAAGCGTGTTGCGCCTGCTGGTGGGCTATGGCCACATGCCGGAATGGATTCTCAACGCCGCTGTCCCCAAGCAACTGCAGCAGCTCGAGACCGTTCTGGGCAGCATGATTCACGACCCGGCGGGCATTTCCGGCCTGGGCTGGAATTTGAAACAGATCCGCCGCGTCGCCTGGCCGTTGAAGGAACGTCTTTCCACAGACACGTGGCGTGTGTTGCAAGAGTTGGGCGATGGCGCGGCCGGTTCGTCGGCCTCCTTCGTGCGTCACCGGCCCGGCGCCATGCTGGCCAACCTGGATCAAGCCATCTCGGCGCTGGCGGCCTTTGCGGGCTTGCTTTCCGATAGCACCACGCGCGGCCATGGCTGGCGGTTCCTCGAGATCGGCCGCCGGATCGAACGCGGTCTCCAGATCGCGGAACTGTTGCGCCACGGCCTGGCCAGCTCCGTGCCGGATGAGTCGTCGATGGCCCTGGTGCTCCAGATCGCCGATAGCACCATCACTTACCGGAGCCGCCATCTCACCACCTTGCGCGTGGCCCCGGTGCTGGAGCTGTTGCTGGCTGACGAGACCAATCCCCGGTCCGCCGGATTCCAGCTGGCCACCTTGGCCGAGTTGGTGGAGCGGTTGCCGCTGGATGCGCAGTCCGCGCCCCACATCGAGAAAGCCCTGGCTGCCAAGACGCTGGGCGGGCTCCGGCTGGCCAACATGCGTAGCCTCGGGCGGCCCGCCGCGCTGAAGGTCTTTCTGAACGGCCTCCGCAGTGATTTGTATGATCTGTCGGAAGCGTTGACCGGCCGCTATCTTACCCACGTGATGCCCTCGCGGTTGAAGTCATTGTAAGACGCCATGCTCAGCCGAATTACTCACAAGACGCGTTACACCTACGAAGGCCCGGTCTCGCATTGTCTGACCGAAGCCCGTCTAACGCCGCGGCTGCTGCCGGGCCAGAAACTGCTCGAATGGCAACTGAACGTCGCGCCTGAACCCTCCGCCATCACCTCCCGGCTGGACTACTTTGGCAACGATGTCAGCTCCTTTGCGGTCTTCGATGCCCACATGGAACTGGTGATCACCGCCAGCGGCGTGGTGGAGCTCCACCCGCCCGACCAAACAGCGCACAGCCCCTGGACCACATCCGAAACGCGAGCCTACCTGGCGTCACTGGCCGAACCCGCCGCCCTGCGGGCCAGTGAGTTCACCTGGGAATCGCCCTTTGTCCCGTGGCTGGCGGAGCTGGAAGCCTACTCCGCCCCGACGCTGGCGCCGGAGCGCCCGGTGCTCGAAGCCGCGCAAGCGCTGATGACGCAGGTCTACCGCGATTTCGCATACACGCCCAAAGCCACGTCGATCGAAACGCCCTTAAGCGTTGTGATGGAGAATCGCCAAGGCGTCTGCCAGGATTTCGCCCACGTCATGATCGGCGCCCTGCGCGCCCATGGCCTGGCCGCCCGCTACGTCAGCGGCTACCTGCACAACGATGCCGGATTTGAGGGCGCCGGAGCCTCGCACGCCTGGGTCAGCGTCTTCGCCCCCGGTGTCGGTTGGGTGGATTACGACCCCACCAACAACGTCCAACCCGCCCAAGGCCACATCACCCTAGCCCTAGGCCGCGACTTCGGCGACGTCACCCCCGTAAAAGGCATCACCGTCGGCGGCGGCGCGCACACGCTGGAAGTCGACGTGCGTGTGGTGCCGGCCTAGGCCCGTTGTCGCGCACGTGAATGATCATAAGTGACTTACTGGAACGGCGGGACTGAAGTCCCGCTGCAGGCTGATAGCCTGCGCCACCTCGGGTTGTGCGCTAATTCGCGGGCACGACATTGCCACGGAATTGCCAGGATGGGCTGTAGTCGCGCGGCAGCTTCGCACCGGTCAAACTGGCGCGGACTAGTTCGATGGGCATGGCGTTGCCTTTCAGGATGGCGTCGTGGAAGGCGAGGTTGGTCAGCTTGCCCGTGCCCACCAGATCCCGATGCAGTGCCTGGATCTGCAGAGCGCCCAGCATGTATGCCGCTTGATAGAGCGGCGGGTAGGTGCTTTCAAAGGAGCGGCGGACTTCGGCGGCGGCGTTTTCGCGTTCGTGGCCTACTTTGTCTACCAGGAAGTCGACGCACTGTTGCGCGGTCATTTTGCCCAGATGGAAGTTGAGCGAAAAGATGATGCGCGCGCAGCGGTGCATGCGCCAGAACAGCATTCCGATCCGGTCTTCGGGTGATTGCGGGAAGCCTTTGTCCCACAGCAGAAATTCAAAGTGCAGCGCCCAGCCCTCGATCCAGAAAGACGTGCGGAACGGGCGGCGGTAGGTGCGGTGGCGGGCGTTCATGAACTGTTGGAGGTTATGGCCGGGGATCAGTTCATGGTGCACGGTGGCGCGTGAGAAATGGATGTTGTTGCCGCGCATCGACATCATCTTCAACTCATGCCCCATCTCGGCGGTGGGGAAGCTGACGATCACCGATTCGCCGCCCAGGAAGAAGGGCGCGGTCCGCTGTGCCTCAGGCGACATCATGCGCATGCGCCATGTGTCGCGCGCGAGCGTGGGCACCGTCACCAGCTGGTTCTTCTCGACAAAGGCGATGGCTTCATTGGCCAGTTGCAGTACCAGCTTGGTCTGCTCACCCGGCGGTACATGCAGATCCTTTACACGTTCGAGCGCACGCTTCCAGTCGTCGCCAAAGCCCAGTTCACGGGAGGCGCGCAGCATCTCCCGCTCACACCAAGCGAACTCCTCATTGGCGATGGTGATCAGCTGTTCGGGCGAATAGGGCATCATCTCGAAGGTCAGCTCTTTGAGCAGCGCGTCGCGGCCGATGGGGTCGCCGAGGATGGTGTCGCGGTCGTCCTTCTTGACTCCGGTCAGCTTCTCGCGCACGGCAGCGGCGTACTTGTCGAGGTCCTGATCGAGCTTCTTGTAAGGCTCCGTCACCCACCAGGTGAACATCGGGTCGTAGCTGGCATAGAAGCCGAACCACTCCTTCAGTAGGCCGCGCAGGTCGCTGATGGTGGCCACGGCGCGGCGGGCGACGGTGGGCGGAATGGTGGCCGGAGTCGCGGCATTCTTCGCGCCGCCGTTCACCCACTTGATCAGCTCCTCCAGTTGCTTATCCACTTGGGTGAGCGCCGTGGCGGTGGCGGCCGGGTCCAGCGCGTCCTGCCGCTGGCGGGCGTCCTTCATGGCCAGCAGACGAGGGGCAAAGGGCAGCAGCGCCGACATTTCGGTGAAGCGCCGTTTGGTCTCATCCAGTTGATACTGCTCATAGCGGATGCGATTGCGCAGCAGGTGCCAATCGATGCGCGCTTCGGCGTCGAGCGTGTCGTACTTCACTTGATCGAGCGCCGTCTGCCAGGCGGCGTAGAACTGCCGCATGACGCGATCGGTGGCCGGTGACTGCGCGGCGTCGTAGAAGCGCGACAGCAGGCCGCGGTCTGTCTGGTAGAGCTCGATGGCCTCCGGCAGGTTGACGATGGCCGGGGCGGGGTAGGGAGCGGGTTCCGGACGGCGCGGCGGAGCTTGGGCCAACAAGACGGCCGCGTTCAGCAAGACGAAGAGGGCGCGCATTCCCCTTAGCATCGCACCCTGCTGCCAGCCGTGGATCCGGGTCCG
>JBIKMK010000176.1:0-7463 GCA_044359315.1 Bryobacteraceae bacterium
AACCAAAGGCTCAGTGAAGCTGACTGTTCCGGCGGGTTGGACGGTGCAGCCGGCAAGCGTCCCGTTCGCCTTTGAGAAGGAGCGGGAAGAGGCCAATGCCACCTTTACGCTGGTGCCTCCGGTTGGGCAGGGCGTGGGCGAGCAGCCCGTGGCGGCGGTGGCCACCGTCAACGGCCGCGAGTACCGCGCCGGGTTTGTGCCGATCGGGCAACCAGGTACCGAAACGGTTTATCTCGCGCCTCCGGCGATGCACCGCGTCGCCAGCGTCGACGTCAAGGTCTCGCCCAAGCTCCGCGTCGGCTACGTGATGGGCACCGGCGACAGTGTGCCGCAGGGCTTGGAGCAGTTGGGCGTTCCCTACGATCTGCTGGACGCCACGGCGATCTCCAGCGGCGAGCTGAAGAAGTATTCCACCATCATGCTGGGTATCCGCGCCTACGCGGCGCGTCGAGAATTGAAGGCCTACAACCAGCGCCTGCTGGACTATGTAGCCCAGGGCGGCGTGCTGGTGGTGCAGTACAACACCCAGGAGTTTGACGGCAATTACGGGCCGTACCCTTACTCGATGACCATGCGCGCCGAAGAGATCAGTGAGGAAGACGCACCGGTAGAAATACTCGACCCGGCGGACCCCGTGTTCCAATCGCCCAACAAGATCACCGCCGCTGATTTCCAAGGGTGGGTGGAGCAGCGAGGCTCCAAGTTCATGTCCATCTGGGACCCGCGCTACAAGCCGCTGGTGGCCTCCAACGACACGGGTCAATCACCCCAACGCGGCGGCTGGCTGGTGGCGAAACACGGCAAGGGCCTGTATATCTATTGCGCCTATGCCTGGTACCGGCAGGTCCCCTACGCTGTGCCGGGGGCGGCGCGGATCTTTGCGAATCTGGTCTCGTTGGGTGCGGCCGATGCACCCTGGCGGGGCCGCTAGCAGCGGCTCACCTAAACGCAGAAAGGCCGCGGCGAAGCTTCAGCTTCAGCCGCGGCCTGACTTGAACGACTAGAACCCCATCAACTACTGAACGCGGGCCGTCTTGCGGGTGGAACGGCGGGAGCGTTCAATGAACTGTTCCAGCTGGCTCTGGGGGATGCTGACCGTCAGGTTCAACTTGGTCCCGGACGTCGAGAGCTTCATGGAATCGAGCAGGCTGGCCACTTCGGTGGCGTTGGCTTCGGTGCTCTTCAACTGGATCATCCCGGCGACGAATTTGATGACGTCATGCAGCGCAGTGGCGTCCTTGTCGGAGCGGGCAATCGCCTCGCCGGTCACCGTGATGGTGTTGCCCAGCTTCACGCCGCCTTGCGCGGATTGCACAGCCTTGAAGAGTTCGGCCGAATTGGCTTGACCAGCGGGGACGGCGCGACCCAGGGCAGCCGGCTCCACGGTGTACATCCAGGCGTCGTAGGTGCGGCCGAGGGTGGCGATGTTGGCATTCGCCGTGCCGGAGGTCCGGCGGGCAATCGCGGCCTTCACTTCTTCTTGCACACCCCCGACGGCCAGCGTGCTGTCCAGGAAGGCGATCCAGCCATCGGTGTCACCATTGCGGCCCGCGACGACGTTGAAGCCCTGATAAACCAGTGCCTGACCGCCTTCACTATTGGCGGCGGCGATGATCTTGGCCACGTTGAATGCACCACGGGCGGCGAACAGGCCGTCTTTGGAGCCCTGAACACCCGTGCCACGGCTGGCGAACACGATTTCGCGGAGATCCCGGCGAGGGTCAAAACCGGTCAGGTTCACCAATTTGGTGATCCCCTCATCATCCGACTGCATCTGCGAAAGCAGATACCGGCCGAAAGGCGAGTTCTTGCCCTGCTCGACATCCAGCCCCATCACCACATGGGCGTCCGGGGGCAACAGCTTCAATAAACTGGCATCGGCCGCGAAGGTGGCGGCGGCAGAGAGGGCGAAAATCGCAAGGCGACGGGTTAGCATTTCTGAACTCCTGATTCGAATACGGTTGGGTCGGCGGAAAAGTTCACGCTTTATCCCGATGAATCTACGCTCGCGCCAGTTCATCTTCCAGCAACTGCTTCTGGTGCAGGTCAGCGTAGTAGCCCCCTTGGGCGATCAGCGCCGCATGCGTGCCTTGCTCCGCCACCCGCCCGTCCTCAATGACATAGATCAGATGCGCGTCGCGCACGGTGGAGACGCGATGGGAGATCAGCAGCGTCGTCCGGCCACGCCGGGCTTCGGTCAGCGCCGTGAGGATCCGTTCTTCGGTCAGCGTGTCGACGCTGGACAAGGCGTCATCGAGAATCAGAATGTCCGGCTGCAGGATGAGGGCGCGCGCGATGGCAGTCCGTTGCTTCTGTCCGCCGGATAAGGTGATGCCTCGCTCACCAATCATAGTCTTCAACCCGTCGGGGAAGGCGGAAATGTCGGTCTCGAGGCCCGCCAGCCGCGCCGCCTCGGCTATCTCTTCGGGCGCCGCATCGGGCCGGCCAAACGCGATGTTTTCGGCCAGCGTGGCCGAGAACAGAAACGTCTCCTGTGGAACCAGGCCGATGACGCCGCGCAGTGCGCGCGGGTCCAGTTCCCGCACATCAATGCCATCCAACAACACCGCGCCACTGGTGGCGTCCCACAGGCGCGGGATCAGTGACACGAGGGAACTTTTCCCGCTGCCCGTATGGCCCACAATCGCCACCGTTTCGCCCGCCGGAAGCCGCAGCGAAATGTTGTGCAGCACCTCGCGGTCGCCATGCTTCAGCGTGACGCCCTGGAACTCAATTTCGCCGCGCACGGGGCAGGGGAGTGGTTGCGGATTGGCCGGGACGGCAATGGACGGCTGCTCTTCCAGCACGCCCTGAATGCGTTCGAGCGACGCCGTGCCGCGCTGCGTCAGGTTGATCACCCAGCCAAAAGCGATCATCGGCCAGATCAGCATGTTCAGGTACGTCTGGAACATCACAAAGCTGCCGAGCGAAAGCGTTCCTTCCAGCAGCCGCAATCCGCCCGCCCACAGCACGATCAGAAACGTCATGCCGATCAGCGCCGACATCAGCGGCATAAACAGACCCGTCTTCCAGGCCAGGTCCAGGTTGGCCGCAATATAGGCCTTGTTCAGCGTTTCAAACTTGGTGATCTCCGCCTGCTCCTGCCGGAACGCGCGCAGGATGCGGATGGCGGAGAGATTCTCCTGGACGCGGCTGGAGATGTCGCCGAACATCTCCTGGATCTTTTCAAAGCGCGCATGGATCAAGCGGCCAAAGTAGATCACCACAAAGCTCACCAGCGGCGCGGGGGCCAGTGAAACCAGGGTGAGCTTCCAATCCACCGACGCCATCACCACCACGGCGCACAGGAACAGGAACATCGTCTCAAACCAGTACATCGCCCCCGGACCCAGCATCATGCGCACCTGATTCAGGTCGTTGGTGGCCCGCGCCATGATGTCGCCGGTGCGCATGCGGCCGTAGAAGGTCTGGGAAAGTGTCGTCAGCTTGGAGAACAGGTCGTTGCGCAGGTCATATTCGACATCGCGTGAGATACCCACCAGGATGATGCGCATCCAGTACTGGAAGAATCCCTTGGTGGCCGACAGCGCGATCATCGCGCCCGCGATCAGGAAAACTTTGCTCAACGGAGCCCGCTGCTGCAGCGCGTTGACGCCTTCCCGGATCAGCAACGGCATGGCCGCCGCCGCCAGGTCTTTCAGAATCAGGGCGCCAAAACCCAATGCCAGCCCCCGCTTGTAGCGGCGGAGGTAGGGCCAGGCGCTAGTCCAGGTTCGTTTCAGCACTGTGGGTCGCGGCAGGTCACAAGAGAATCAACGGCTGCAACCAGTATGGCAAGCGCGGGACCGAAACAGACAGGCGCATTTCCCGCCACGCCGCTACAATAGAGCTATCCCCATGAAGACGTTCTACATTGAGACGTTCGGCTGCCAGATGAACGCCCACGATTCCGAGAAAGTAGTGGGCACGCTGCTGTCGCGGGGCTATCAGCAGGTGGAAGAGCCGGATGATGCGGAACTGGTGCTTTACAACACCTGCTCCATCCGCGACAAGGCCGAACAGAAAGTGTTCGCCCGGTTGCAGGAGTTCAAGAAGCACTCCAAGACCAAGACCTTCGGCGTCCTGGGCTGTGTGGCGCAGCAGGAAGGCGAAAAAATCTTTGACCGCGCGCCGCATGTGTCGCTGGTGGCCGGGTCGGCGAGCTATTCCAAGTTGCCCGAGATGCTGGTGCAACTGGAGACCGGCAACAAGCGCGTGACCGGGTTGAGCCTCGATACTGAGGACACGTTCGAAACGCCGATGACCCGGCGCGACAATCCCTACAAGGCCTACATCACCATCATCGAAGGCTGCGACAAGAACTGCTCATACTGCGTCGTCCCCTACACCCGTGGGCCGGAGCGGAGCCGCACCTTTGCCAGCGTTCTTGAAGAAGCCGCCAAACTGTCTGCCGCGGGCTACACCGAGATCCAGTTGCTGGGCCAGAACGTGAACAGCTTCCGGGCGCCGGATTCTGACCCGTCGCGGCCGCTGGGTTCTGACTTTGCCGAACTGCTCCGCCGCGTCGGCCAAGTCCCCGGCATCCGCCGCGTGCGCTTCATGACGTCGCACCCGCGGGACTTTGTGCGCGATATCGTCCATGCCATTGATGAGAACCCGGTGCTCTGCAACCACGTCCATCTGCCCGTGCAGTCCGGTTCCACCGCTGTGCTGAAGGCAATGCAGCGGCAGTACACGCGAGATGAGTATCTACGCCGCATTGATTGGATGAAGTCGACCCGGCGCGAACTCACCCTCACCTCCGACATCATCGTCGGCTTCCCCGGTGAAACCGAGCAGGACCTGCAGGATACGCTCAGCCTGCTGAGCGAAGTCGAATACGACGCCATCTTCGCGTTCAAGTACTCCAAGCGCCCCAACACCCCGGCGCTGGCGCTGGAAGACCATATCACCGAGGAAGAAAAGTCCCGCCGCCTGCTGATGGTGCAGGAGCACCAACGGGCCATCCAGATCCGCCGCAACGCCCGCCACGTGGGCCGCACCGAAGAGGTGATGGTGGAAGGCTTCAACAAAGCCACCAACCAGTGGCTGGGCAAGACCACGCAGTTGAAGACGATCACTTTCGCCGCGCCCGGCGAACTGGCCGGTGAGTATCGCCGCGTGATGGTCACCCGTGCGGGTCCCGCTGCGCTGGCCGGCGAACTGGTCCAGTAACCGCTGGTAGTGGGGCTGTACAATCGGCTCATTCACTCACCAGCGACAAGGAGACAATCTATGACGGCAGCCCCGCCCACCACCACCATCTCGAGCGGTGCGGAGTACATCGCCAGCCTGCGCGGACGGAACCTGGAGGTCTACTTCATGGGGGAGCGGATCGCGGAGCCGGTGGACCATCCCGTCATTCGCCCTTCAATAAACGCCGTCGCCCGCACGTTTGACCTGGCCCAGGAGAACCCGGAACTGGCCAGCGCCTGGTCCAGCCTCTCCGGCCGGCGGGTGAACCGGTTCCTGCATGTCACCGAAAGTGTCGCCGATGTCGTGGATCAGAACCGCATGCAGCGCCGTCTGGGGCAACTGACGGGTACCTGCTTCCAGCGCTGCGTCGGGATGGACGCGATCAATTCGCTCTTTTCGGTGACTCATGAAATGGACTTGGCCCATGGGACCGGTTACCACACCCGTTTCCGCGACTTCGTCATCCGCATGCAGGAAGCAAACTACGTCATCGGCGGCGCCATGACCGACCCCAAAGGTGACCGCAGCAAAGGCCCGGCGGATCAGACCGAACCCGACATGTTCACCCGCATCGTCGAACGCCGCCCGGATGGTGTCGTCATCCGTGGGGCGAAGATGCACCAGACCGGCTGCTTGAACTCGCACTGGCTGATCGTCATGCCCACCATGCGGCTGCGTCCCGTAGACCGTGACTATGCCGTGGTGGCCGCGATTCCGGTGGACCACCCGGGGCTGACCTACATCTATGGCCGCCAATCCTGCGACACGCGGGCGCTGGAAGGTGGCGAGATCGACCAGGGCAACGCGCAGTATTCCGGCCAGGAAGCGATGATCCTGATCGATGACGTGTTTGTGCCCAACGAACTGATCTTCATGGATGGCGAAACGGCCTTCGCCGCCATGCTGGTGGAGCGGTTTACGTCCTATCATCGCCGTTCCTATGTCTGCAAGACCGGTGTGGGCGATGTACTGATTGGCGCGGCCGCGCTGGCGGCGGATTTCAATGGCGTGGGCGCGGTCAGCCACGTGCGCGACAAGCTGGTGGAGATGACTCACCTCAATGAGACGATCTACGGCACCGGCATGGCCGCCTCGCACGAATCGGAGCGTACGGCGGCCGGCAATTACCAGCCCAACGATCTCCTGGCCAATGTCTGTAAACAGAACGTCACGCGGTTCCCGTATGAGCTGGGGCGGCTGGCGCAGGATCTGGCGGGCGGCCTAGTAGCGACGCTGCCGTCCGAGAAAGACTTTGCCAACCCCGTCACCGGCGACCGGTTGCGCAAGTTCCTGCAGGGCCGCGATGGAGCCTCGGCTGAGGATCGTGCGCGCGTGTTCCGGTTGATCGAGAATATGACGCTCGGGCGCAATGCGGTGGGGTATCTCACCGAATCGATGCACGGCGCGGGCAGCCCGCAGGCGCAACGAATCCAGATCGCGCGGCAGTCCAACCTGGACGGCAAGAAGGAGTTGGCCCGGCATCTGGCTGGCCTTCCGCCGCAGTCCGCCACCCCGTAAGTCGGCGCGTCAAACAAACTGTTGTCAACTGGAGCAATCGGGGATATAGTCCATACATGCCGTTGACACCGGAACAAAGAAACGCCAATCTGGCCAGCATCGCCGCTGCTGCCGTCGCGACGGAGCTTGCCACCGGCGTACCGGCGGAACTCTGCACCGCCCAATGCATTTTGGAATCGGCTTGGCTCGAAAAGGCGCCAGGCAACAACCCCTTCGGTATCAAGGCCCGCGCCGGCCAACCCTCAACGCCGGTGCTGACCACCGAGTTTCTGACTCCCCAGCAGTTGGACCGTGTACGGGCCAGTGGCAAAGAGATCCGCAGCGTTGAACCCAGCACCGGGGGCAAGCAAAAGGTGATGATGGTCGATCAGTTCGCGGCCTTTCCGACCCTGGCCGATGCCTTCACCGCCTATGCCAACCTGATGGTGAAAGGTAAGTACTTTGCGCCCCGCTTCGCGCGCTACCAGCAGCACAAGAACCTGCCGCAGTTGCTGTCCGACATGAAGGGTGCCGACGGCCAACCGCCCTATGCCACGGCCCCCGATTACGACACCAAGATCATGCAACTGGTGAATCAGAACAACGTAAAAGCCGCGCTCGCTGCAGCCCGGCCCAAAACAGCCGGCGCCGGAAGTTAGTTCAGATTAGTGCACGGCGTCCGAAACCCCAGTGGTTGCATGGTGGCGCAGGCTGTCAGCCTGCAGGCGGAATTCATTCCGCCTCGGGGCCAGGGGAAGCCGAAAAGACTA
>JBIKMK010000177.1:0-7455 GCA_044359315.1 Bryobacteraceae bacterium
CGCAAGGCGGGGATTGAGAAGCTGGTGGCCGCCTGCTCACACCATCGCAGTGAGGCGCTGGCCACGGCCACCGACAGCATTGCCACCAGTGTGCTGGAAGGAACGGGACCGGCGAGTGACGATCTATTGCTGTTGGCCGTGGAGGTCCGCTGATGAGCCGGTGTTGTGAACTGCGGACGGAACTGCCCAGCACGCTGGAAGCGATCGATGCGTTCTGCCGGCAGTTTAGAAGCTGGTATGCGGAAGCGGGTGAAGAAAGGGGCCGCTTTGGTGCCGAGCTACTGCTACGGGAAGCCCTGACCAATAGCGTGAAGTATGGCCCTGGCCCCGGAGCCCCAGTGACATGCGTCCTGCGCGGCGGGCGGCGGCGGCTGCTGATCGCGGTCAAGGATCAGGGCGAAGGATTTGATTGGCGGGCCGTGCTCAATCGAGCACCGGTTGAGTTTAGCTCCACCGGCGGTCGCGGCTTGGAGATTTATCACCGGTATGCGGACCGTGTCCGGTTCAATAGCCAGGGCAACAGTGTCGTGCTGGTGAAGCGATTCCCGACAACCGGAAAGATTTGGGAGGAGACAAGATGACGAATGCGGATGAACAGGGCGTATTGTGCCCCGAAGGTGATGTGGTGGCTTCGGCCGTGCCCCAACTGCGCACAGAGCTGCGGGAGTTGGTCAGTACCGGGGTGAAGCGGCTGGTGGTGGATATGACGAACGTGCAGATGGTCGATTCCGCGGGCCTGGGCCTGCTGATCGCCGCGCACAACTCGTTGAAGAAGGTGGGGGGCGAAATGACCGTCATCCAGGCATCCTCGGACATCCTGGAACTGCTGACCACCTTGCGGATGAACCAGCACTTCAAGATCGAAGGCCAATAGAGACGCTTCAGGGAACCGATGAGCAAGCCCACTGTCGACGATGAACTGGTCCAGGAGTACCTGGCCGAAAGCCGCGAACATCTCACCACCATCGAAGCGGACCTGCTGCAGATTGAGGACGACGGGGCCGCCATTGATGAGCAGTTGGTGAACCGCGTCTTCCGGGCGGCGCACTCGATCAAAGGCGGGGCCGGATTCTTTGACTTCGTCAAGATCCGCGAGTTGGCGCACAAGGCCGAAAACGTGCTGGACATGGTCCGGTGCCGGCAACTGGTGCCCAACTCCGAGATTGTCAGCATCCTGCTGATGGCCTTTGACAAGCTGCGCGAAATGCTGGCCGACTACCGGCAAAGCAATTCCATCGACATCGCGGAATTCGTCGCGGCGCTCACCAATCTCACCACCGCGCATCTGGCCATAGATCAGAATCAGTCCCTGAGTGAACCGGTTACGCTCGCCGTTCCCGATGCCGCCAAGATCATCCGCATCGACGCCTTTGATCTGGCCCAGGCACGCCGCGGGGGGCGTTCGATTTATCTGATTGAGTACGACCTGTTCCACGATATCCACCGCGTGGGCAAGACGCCGCTGGCCGTGCTGAAGGGGCTGATGAAGTTTGGCACGATCCTGGAAAGCGGCTTGGACCTGGAAACCGCCGGGACGCTGGAAGACGAACCAACCAGCCGGCTGGTGCTCGAGGTTCTCTACGCCACGCCGCTCGAAACCGACCTGATCAACGAAGTACTCGCCTTGCCGCCGGAACGGGTGAAGCTGATCGAGAAGAATGGCCACGCCATCAACTTGGCCGGTACTCCGGCCGGGCAGGTGGCCCCGGCAGTGCCGCCAGCGCCGCCGCCGGTTAGCGCCCCCCTCGCTATTGCGCCTGTTGCGGCTGCGTCCGCTCCAGCCGCTCCAGCCGCCGAGGCCGCGGAAGCATCTTCCCGTTCGTCCGGCGCACCAGTGGCGGAAGCCACCATCCGGCTCAACGTGGAGCTGCTCGATTCGCTGATGACCCTCGCCGGGGAACTGGTACTGAGCCGCAATCAGTTGAGTGAGGCGGTGTCCAGCGACGACAACGCCGGCATTCGTGCCGCCGCGCACCGCTTGAGCCTGGTGACGTCGGAAGTGCAAAGCGCGGTCGCGCTGACGCGCATGCAACCCGTGGGCACGTTGTTCGCCAAGTTCCCGCGCCTGGTCCGTGACTTGGGCCGGGACTTAGGCAAGCAAGTGCAACTGAAGATCGAGGGTGGCGATGTCGAGATCGACAAGACCATTCTTGAGGGCCTGAGCGATCCGCTCACCCACATGATCCGCAACTCGGTGGATCATGGCGTGGAAATGCCGGAGGTCCGCACGGCGGCGGGTAAGCCGGCGTTGGGCACGATCACGCTGCGGGCCAGCCACCAGACCGGCCAGGTGGTAATCGAGATCATCGACGATGGCAAGGGACTGCCGGCGGACAAGATTGGCGCTTCGTCGCTCGCCAAGGGCATGATCACCCGCGAGCAGCTGGACGCCATGTCGGACCGCGACAAGATCATGCTGATCTTCCTGCCCGGCGTCTCGACGGCGGAAAAGGTAAGCAATGTCTCCGGCCGCGGCGTCGGGATGGATGTCGTCAAAACCAACCTGGACAAACTGGGCGGCAAGATCGACATCGATTCCGTGGTGGGCCAAGGCACGTCGTTCCGGATCAAGCTGCCGTTGACGTTGGCCATCATCCCGTCATTGCTGGTGTCGAGCAGCGGCCAACGGTTCGCTCTGCCGCAAGTGAGCGTCGGCGAACTGATCCGCATCCCGGCGCATCAGCAAGCTGAACGGATCGACCGCGCGGGCGATGGCGAAGTCCTGCTGCTGCGGGACCGGCTGGTGCCGCTGCTCCATTTGCGTGAAGCGCTCGATGGCCAGCGGAGCCGTGAGACAGACCGGGCGATGAATGTGGTCCTGGTCAACACCGGCAGCTTTGAATATGGGCTGGTGGTGGACGATCTGCACGACACGGTGGAGATCGTGGTGAAGCCGCTGGGACGCCATTTGCAGAGTCTGGGCGACTACGCCGGGGCGACCATCCTGGGCGATGGCCAGGTGGCCATCATCCTTGATGTGGGTGGAGTGGCGGCGCGCGCCGGGTTGACCGCCGATGCCATCACCAGGTCTACGAGTACCGAAGAGGAAGCGGTCGAGAGCCAGTCTCAGAGCCTGCTGTTGTTCCACAACGGCCCCGGCGAACAGTGTGCGGTACCGATTGAGCTGGTGACCCGCGTGGAACGCATCCGGCCGGAACAGGTGGAGTATCTCGGCGGCCGCCGCACGATGCAGTACGGCGACGCCAGCCTCCCGCTGGTGGCGCTGAGCGACGTGGCGTCGGTGGGCCAAGTGGGTGAAGGCCAGCAGTGGGTGGTGATCGTGTTTGAGCGGACGGGCCGGCCGCTGGGCTTGCTGGCGGCGGAGCCGCTGGACATGATTGAAAGCCACGTGGCGCTGGATCCGGTGACGCTGCGCCAACCAGGTGTCGCCGGGTCGGCCATTTTCGACACACGCACGACACTGATGCTGGACATCTTTGAGCTGGCGGCCTTGGCGCGGCCTGATGCCACCGAGACCCGCGCGTCCGCGGCGAGTGTCCCACCGGTTGATGCAACCGCGATGGATGCTCCGCCGGCCACGGCAGCAACGGTGCTGGTGGCCGAAGACTCCGACTTCTTCCGCGGCCAGATCCGCCGGCTGATTGAAGGCGTGGGGTACCAGGTGCTGGCGGCGTCTGATGGCCAGCAGGCCTGGGAACTGTTGCAGCAGCACCCGGAAGTGCAGGCCGTGGCCACTGACCTGGAAATGCCGCGCCTGGACGGGTTGGGCTTGACCCGGCTGATTCGCGCCGATGGACGCTTTGACCGGCTACCGGTGATTGCGTTGTCGTCGCTGGCCGGCGAGGAAGAAATTGCCCGCGCTTTGGCGGAGGGCGTAACGGAATACCAAGTGAAGCTGGACCAGGACGATTTTCTGGCCAGCATTGAGCGCGCGCTGGCCACACCCGCGGCGCGCTAGCCCCATCACGGAACGACACGGACACAAGAGACACGGATACTGACATGAACAACTGGAAAATTGGAACACGCATCGCCGCGGGCTTTACCGCCATCACCGTCATTGTGATGACGCTGGGGATCTTCGCTTATTCTCAACTGGGCACGATTGAGGCGAGCGCCAAGCGTATCACTGAGGATTCGTTACCGGGCGTCTACCATATCGGCCAGATCAAGGCCCAGACACTCCAACGTTACCTAGTGCTTGAGCAGTTGATCGCCACCTCGAACCCGAAGGAAGTGGCCCGGCTGGAAGCCGAAGGCTTGCAGTTGCAGAGCACGATCACGAAACTGCTGGCGGACTACGAGAAGACGATCCATCTCGATAAAGACCGCCAGTTATTTGAGGCCATGAAGACGGTGCAGGCCCCCTACATCGAGAAGTTCCGGGAGGCGGTCGAGGCGGCAGGAACCGGCCACAACCGGAACCGCGCGCAACAGATCGCTGATCGGGAGATCGCGCCGTTGTATCAGCGTCTCTCCGGCGCGCTGGATGCCCTGGTGGCTTTCAATAAGGAAGAAGGTGACCTCGGCGCCGCGGGCATCACCAACGCCGTCGACCGCGCCAGCACGGGTGTGCTGATCGGCTTGGCGCTGGCCCTGGCCGTTGCCATCGGCACCTCCATCGTCGTGACCACCAGCATCACCAAGCCGCTGGCCGCCGCGGTGAATCATCTGGACCTGGTTTCGCGCGGGGACCTTTCGCAGGACCTGCCCCAGGAGTATCTGGAGCGGGGTGATGAGATTGGCGTCCAGTCGCGGGCCATGCAGAGCATGTCCCAGAATCTCCGCACCATGCTGCAGAGCGTCACCAGCGGCATCCGGCAAATGGCTGACGCCTCCGATAACCTGCTGGCCAACTCCAGCCAGATGACCAGCGGATCCGAGAATGCCTCCCACCGGGCCCAAAGCGTGGCGGCCGCGGCCGAGGAGATGAGCACCAACGCCATGAAGGTGGCGGCCAGCATGGAACAGACCACCACTAACCTGTCCCATGTTTCGGTGGCCACCCAGGAGATGACCGCCACCATCGGCGAGATCGCCGCGAACTCCGAGCGCGCCCGGGGGATCACAGCGGAGGCCAACCGGCAGGCGGCCAGCATCACGCAGCAGATGAATCAGTTGGGACAGGCCGCACGAGAGATCGGCAAGGTGACCGAAGCGATTACCGAGATCTCTTCGCAGACCAACCTGCTGGCGCTGAACGCCACCATCGAAGCGGCCCGCGCCGGGTCGGCCGGTAAGGGCTTTGCCGTGGTCGCCAATGAGATCAAGGCGCTGGCGCAACAGACCGCCGCCGCCACCGAAGACATCAAGGCCCGGATCGCCGGCGTCCAGACATCGACGGCGCAAGGTGTTTCCGAGATCGAGAAAGTGTCGGATGTGATCCACCAGGTCACCGATATCGTCGGCTCCATCGCCGCCGCCATCGAGGAACAGTCCGCCGCCACCAAGGACATCGCCCGCAACATCGCCGAAGCCTCCACCGGGGTCCAGGATGCCAACTTGCGGGTATCGGAAAGCTCCCAGGTTTCGGTGTCAATCGCCAGCGACATTGCCGTCGTGCACCGCGCCACCACCGAGAGTGTCAGCGGCAGCCAAACCATCACGGCCAGCGCCAAAGACCTGGCCACGGCGGCCACGACGCTGCGTTCCGCGGTGTCCGGCTTTAAGGTCTAGCGAGTGCAAAAGAGGACCCGATGCCGGCCATGACGACGGACCTACAGCTTCATACCTTGCTCGCTACTTTTCAGATCCGCGACGCGCTCTTCGCACTGGATGCGGCCGGGGTGCACGAGGTGCTCCGGTTGGTCCAGGTAACGCCGGTGCCCCATGCGCCAACCGAAGTGATTGGCGTCATCAATTTGCGGGGCAAGATTGTCACGCTGCTGGACACCGGCTTGATTCTGGGCCTGGGTGCCGCCGCCCGGGACCGGGAAAGCCGCGTCTTTCTGATTGAAGACCGCGGTGAGTTTCTGGGTCTGCTGGTGGACCGCGTGGGTGAAGTGATCGAGGTAGAACCGGGCAGCACGGAGCCGTTGCCCTTGAACATTCCCCCCGCCCAGGCCCGCTACTTTACGGGCGTCTGCCGTGCCGGGGGCCGGGTTTTGACATTACTCAATACCAGCGAACTCCTCCAATGGAGCCACGCTTAGGCCCAAGCCGAGGGCCAAAAACACAAAAGACAGATCAGCCAGCGAGACACATCATGAGCCTTAGCCAATTCTTCCACAACTTCAGCATCGGACAACGCACACTGGCCAGCGTTGGACTTTTCTCTTTGCCCTTGGGCGTCCTGTTCTATTTCAACCTGGATCAGCTGTCGAGCAACATTACCTTTGCCACGCAGGAACTGGATGGCAACCGGTATCAGCGGCCGCTGGTGCGTTTAGTGAAAGCCGTGGGTGACTACCAGGTGAGTGTGCTGGCGGCCCAAACGTCACGCGGTGGCGCGGTGATGGCCACCGAGCAGGAGATCGACGGCCTGCTGGGCACACTGGAAACGCTGGAGTCGAGCATCGGCGAGGGGTTGGGCTTCAGTCCGGCGGCGTTGAAGGAAGCGCAACTGGACTCGCTCAGGGTGGCCATGTTGCGGGCCAAGTGGCAGGCCCTGAAGGAGCAGGCGCGGCAGCCGGGTTCGAAGGGTTGGAGTGAAGCCGGTGATGCCCTGGTGGGCGACCTGCGCGCGATGGTGTCTCGCGCCGGGGATATGTCGAATCTGACGCTGGACCCGGAGATGGACAGCTACTATCTGGCGGATGTCACCTCGGTGGTGACCGCGCAGTCCTTGGGACGGTTGCGCGCGGCGGCGCTGTTTGTCATGCCGCAAATGCTGGCCAAGGGCCAGGTGGCACCGGCGGACCGAACGCAGGTGGCCATCCTTGCGGCAGCGATCAAGGAGTCTGACTACGACCGCATGACCGGCGACCTGGATACCGCCTTCCGCGAGAATGGCAAGGCCAAGCGTGGGCCCAGCCCGACGCTGAAGCCGGAAGTGCAGCCGGCCAAGGCGCGCTATGAGCAAGCGGTGCCCGCTCTGTTGGCCCAGTTGAATGATCTAGCCGCGGGCAAGCGAGTGGGGGCCGACCAGTTGCAGGCCGCCTTTGAGCAGGCTGAGATGGCGACCGTGGAGTTGGCCGGCAAGACCGTCACGGAGCTGGATGCCGTGCTGAAGGCGAGGATTGAGGGCTATGCCGGGTATCGATGGACGCTGGTGGCGGGCACGCTGGCCGCGGCTATGGTGGCGGGTTTGCTGTTTCTGCTGGTGGTGCGCAGCATCACGGTGCCGCTGACGGCGGCGGTGAAGCACCTGGAACACGTCACCCAAGGCGATTTGTCGCACGAACTGCCGGCGGAGTTTCAGGAACGCGGTGACGAGATCGGCCAGTTGAGCCGCTCCATGCAGACCATGTTGACTACGTTGCGCGGCATGATGGGCGAGATTGGTTCAGGCATCCGCTCCCTGACCAGTGCCACGGCGGGGCTGACCGCGGCTTC
>JBIKMK010000178.1:0-7416 GCA_044359315.1 Bryobacteraceae bacterium
ATCTCGCTGTCGGCAGTGGTGTTCCTTTCCACCGTTCCTCTGTTCAACCTGATCGGCAAGGACTTCCTGCCCAAGGACGATCAAGCGGAGTTTGAAGTCTCCGTCCGCGTCCCTCCCGGTTCGTCCATCGACGGCACCTCTCAGCTGCTGGAACAAGTGGAGTCGGAACTGAAGACGCTGCCCGGCGTCCGCAATCTGCTCACCGTCATTGGGGCCGACGTCCGCCAGCAGGTAGACCGCGGGACCGTCCTGGTGGAACTGGTGCCGGAGCGGGACCGCAAGGATAAGCAGCAGGAGATCATGGATATGGCGCGCGCCCGCCTCCAGCGTTTCCACGATGTCGTCATCGGTGTCCAGCCGCCGCCCATCATCCAAGGTGCGGGTCCGAATAAAGAACTCCAGTTCTACGTCAAAGGGCCAGATCTCATTACACTGGATGGCTATGCCGACCGCATCGTCTCCAAGCTGAAGGCCACCAAAGGCGTGGTTGACCTGGAAAGCTCCTACGAATCCGGTAAGCCGGAACTTCGCGTACGGATCAATCGCGACAAGGCATCCGATCTGAACGTCAGCGTCGCCTCGGTCGCCAATGCCATGCGCACGCTGGTGGGGGGCGATAGCCAAGTCACCACCTATCGCGACGGCGATGACCGCATCGACGTCCAGTTGCGCGTCGATGAGAAGTTCCGCAACTCAGCCCAAGCGCTCGAACGGCTCTACGTCCCCTCCAGCACCCTGGGCAATGTCCCCATGTCCAGCGTGGCACGCCTGGAGGAAGCCTCCGGCCCCATCGAGATTCAGCGCTACAACCGCCAACGCCAGATCCTGATCACCGCCAACGTCGTCATCACTCAAACTTCGCTCAGCGAAGTGATCGCCGAACTGGACAAAGTCGTGGCGGACCTCAACCTGCCTCCCGGCTATTCCACCGGCTTGATCGGCGGCAGCCGCGAATTCGGCCGCGCGGCGTCGAATTTCCTGTTCGCCATCGGACTCTCGTTCGCGTTTATGTACATGATTCTGGCCGCGCAGTTTGAAAGCTTTGTCGATCCGTTGATCATTCTGCTCTCGCTGCCCATGTCGGTTCCTTTCGCGCTGCTCAGCCTGATGCTGTTCCGCGAGAATTTCTCGATCATCTATTCCTCGTTGGGCATTCTGGTGCTGTTCGGCATCGTCAAGAAGAATTCCATCCTCCAGATTGACCACATCAAGAACCTCCGCCGCGAAGGCCTGCCCCGCCTGGAGGCCATCATCAGAGGCTGTGAAGACCGCCTCCGGCCCATCTTGATGACCACCGCCGCCCTGGTGGCCGGCATGATTCCGCTCGCGCTGGGCCAGGGTGCCGGGGCCGGCACCCGCCGCACCGCGGCCATCGTCGTCATCGGCGGGCAAACCCTGTGCCTGCTGCTCACCCTATTGCTGACGCCCGTGGCCTACTCCATCGCGGACGACTTTGCCACCTCGCCCATCTGGGGCCGCATCGGCAACTTCCTGTCCCCGCGCCGCTGGCGGCGCGTCATCACCGGAGCCACGGGGTTGTTCGGCCTGCTATTCCTGCTGTTCTTCGCGCCGCCCGTGTCGGCCCAAGCCGACCGCCCGGAGCTGCGCCTGACGTTGAAAGACGCCATTGAGCGCGGTCTGAAAAGCAATCTCGAAGTGGAGATCAGCCGGGTCAACACCCAACTCCAACGGGCCGCCGCGCGTTCCGCCCTGGGTGCCTATGACCCCACCATCCGCCTGCAGCCCGGCTACGAGAAGCGGGCCACCCCGACGCCCAACGTGCTGCAAGCGCCCACCGGCAAACTGGAAGATACCTTCTTTAACGCCAATGCCTCGTTCAGCCAGCGCTTCCGCGCCAACGGCACCCAGTTCAAGGCCGACTTCCTCAACACCCGGCAAACCACCAACAATCCCTTCGTGGGCCTGAACCCCTTCACGCAGTCCCAGTTGGTGTTGGGCATCACCCAGCCCCTGCTGCGTGGCCGCGAGACCGATCGCGAACGCACGGACCTGATGATCCGCAACCGTGCCGCCCAAGTCTCCGACATTGAGTTCGAACTCAAAGCCACCGACATTGTCAGCCGCGTCCAAGCCGCCTATTGGGACCTGCTCTCCGCCCAGCGCGACGCCCAGGTGAAGCGCGATTCGGTGGACTACGCGCAAAAGCAGCTCGAAATGAATCTCCGCATGATCGCCAGTGGCAATCTCGCCGCCGTTGAACGTGCGGCGTCAGAAGCGGAACTGGAACGCCGCAAGGATAGCTACCTCGCCTCCATTGAGCTGATCACCGTTCTCGAAAACAACCTGAAGAACCTGATCGCGGCCAACCGGGAAGACGATTTGTGGCGCACCGCCATCCTCCCCATCGACCTGGAGCCCACCACCAAGGCTCCGCCGGCCGATCTCGATGGCGCACTGAAAGAGGCCATCGACAAGCGCCTGGAATTGAAGGTGCTGGGTCTGCAACGCAGCTCCAATGACGACCAGAAGAAGCTGGCCCGCAACCTCACCAAGCCGGTCGCCAATCTGCTGGTGCAGTGGATCAACACCGGCCTGGCGGGAGCCGTCAATTCGGCCCCCAACCCCTTCAGCAACCTGAATGGCGATCTCTATCAACGCACCAACATTCTGTCCGCCGCCGCCGGTTTGCCGCCGTTAGTCCCAGCGAGCTTCGGCGGACCGCCGCCCGGACTCACCGGCGGCTACGGCACCAACCTGGGCAACCTGTTCGCCGGTCGCTTCCCCAGCATCCAGGCCGGCGTCACCATCGACTTCACGTTGCGCAACAACGCGGCCAAAGGCCAACTGGAGCAGACCATCCAAACTGAGCGCCAACTGAAGCTGCAAACCGCCCAAGCTGAACAGCTTGTCTCCGCCGAAGTCCGCAACGCCTATCAAGCCATCCAGACCGCCCGCCAGCGCATCACTGCCGCCGATGCCAGCGCTCGCGCCGCGCAAGAAAAGCTCGATAGCGAACTCCGCCTGTTCGGCACTGGTGAATCCACCAACTTCCTGGTGCTCACCCGCCAGAACGAACTAGCCGACTCCCGCACCCGCGCCATCGCGGCCCGGCTGAACTTGTTCAAGGCCATGGTGGCCCTCTCCAAGGCCACCGGAGGTGCTCTCGAAGCGGCTCAAGTGAAGTTGAACTAAGCCGCACGTCCGGCCGCCGGCGAGACCCCGCCCACGCCCCACCAGTCACCTGCCTACTGGCCCGGTGCGGCGATGGTTACCCAGTGTTCGCCCGCCGGTAGAATCAACGCCACGCTGCCATCGCGGCGGGGCAGTTGAGTGGGTTGCGCTTCCTTGCCATCGATCCAGATGGTGCCAGGTTTCTGGTCAAGGACGGCAATGGAGCGCGAGACCGACTTGTAGATAAAGGCGACACCGCGCATCGTCTCGCCAATGGGGACTTCCTCCACGCTGCGGATGGTGCCATTGAAGTCGATCAGCCGCAGTTGCGGTTTGCTCTCTCGAGGCGTAACGGTGAACTTTCCAGCGGGCAACCACAGCATCGTGTCGCTCTGGTAGGGCCAGGGCTTGCCATTGACGTTGGCCGGGCCTGTCCACGCCACGCCGACGCCATAGGAGGTCTCAACTGACGTGGCGGAACTCGCTTCCATCAGCCGCGCCGAGGAGGAGGCTGCGGGAATCAGTGCCCGGTCCGGGCGGGCAATGGAGTTCTCGGAGTAATACATCGTTTGCGCGAAGCTATCGGCGGTCACCCTGGCCAAGCTCAGTACTTCAGTGCCCGCCTGTTGTTCGGTGGGGTAGGCGACAAACTGACGCCGCGCAATGTTGACATCGATGGCCAACGATTCACTATCCGGTATCAGGCGCCCATAAAGGTTGGCGATCTTGGGGTAGCGTTCCGCGCCCAGGTGCCACAAAGTCGCCGGGTCCTGGATGATGAACGTGAACGGAATCTTGTCCAGTAACTTCACCAGCCGGGCATTGTCGTAACCCAGATAGTCACGGACCTTCGTGTCGTACTGATCATCGACGTTGGTCATCGACAAGGACAAGGGATTGCCATCCCCCGTCCGCAACCCGGCCAGGAAGGTGAGCCATTCATCGTGCATCTCATGGTTTAGGTCGCGCCGGAACTCATACAACTGCTGCAGTGGGGCACTGGCGGTCTTCCAGAAGCGCGGCGAGGCGGGACGGAAGATGTCGACGGGGTCATACCCGAACTTCTTCTGGTAGGCCGCCCGGACATTGTCATTCATCGGTGTAAACTGCGCCGGATCATCCGGGCCCAGCAAGCTCTCAAAATAGAGCTCCGCCAAATTGACGCCATCCCAGTCAAAGCGGCTCAGCAAGACCTTGGTTCCGGCCTTCACCGCCGCCACGCAATCCGGGTTCTGGAAGTTCATCAGCTTCCGCCAGAACACCGAAGCGTCGGTCAGTTGCGCCGTCTTGTCCCGCCATTGCGGATTGTCGGCCCAGAACTTGTCGCTGACGTGCGGATACTCCAGCCACGCATAGACGAGAATGCCGTTGCGATGACAAGCCGTGATCAGCCGCCGGAGATAGTCGTCGCGCACGGCGTCCGGTTCAAAGTGATACCAAGCCGCGGCATGGATGGACGACAGCCCCATCTTGCGCCACTGGCGCGCCATGTATTCAGGATCGGTCCGGGAGCGGTAAGCGTAATCAAAGAAGGCCCAGGTGCGCTTGGATTCCAGCGGACCCGCCACACCAAACCACGCCAGCGATTGGGGCAGGAACGTGAACCGTCCGTAGCCATTGGCGGCCACCGGCGCGGCCAGCCACAATACGCCACCGGCACCGCGCCGCCACCCGGCCATCAGCGGCGCGCCAGACCAGCGGTCGGCTGAGAACACCGTCGCCGTGGCCGGCAATTCCGCCTTCAGCACCGGAATCGCGTCTTCCCAAACGATCATCTTGTCGGCCGCGCGGCTGTCGAGTTCACGCCGAACGGTGACGGTTCCCGATACGGTGATGCCCACGGCGGCCGTCGCGGCGGTGTTGGCTTCAATCACTACAATCTGGCCACCTTCGATGCGAGCCAGTAGATCGGAAGGAACACTGGAGTCCGGCCGGAGCACCATCACTTTGGGCGAGGCGGTACTTGCGGCTAATCCCATCGAAGCGAATATGCCCGTCCATGGGCCAGCGGCTCCATTCACGGCGTAGGTCTGCACCACCGGCTGGGCCGCCAGGAAGGGCGCTGTGCCAAGACTCAGCATGAGGAACAGAAGTCTCATTGAACACCCAGACTCGCGAGTAGTTCACGAGCCTCCTCATTGGCAAACAAATCGTCTTTGTACTGCAGCGCAATCTGGAGAATCCGGATCGCTTCGTCCCGTTGCCCGTCACCGATGAAGCAGCGGCCCAGGCCAACCATCACGCGGATTGAACCCGGAGCCAAGCGCAGTGTGGTCCGATATGCTTCGATTGCCTGACGGTACTCATTGCGCTCTTCCCGGGCCAAGCCGATGCGGAAGTGCGCGATCGAGTCGTTGGGGTCCAGTTCGACCGCCCGCAAGAAGGGCGCAATCCGAACGGCAGTATCGGCGTCAATAAAGTTCAACGCCCCCCGAGCCGTTGCCTGCGCCTCCGCGTCACCATCTCTGGCCACCGCCACAAACAGCTCCCGCGCCTTCGCCTTCAAACCGATCTGGCCCGTGTCGTAATCGAGAAAAGCCAGCTCCAACTGGCTGCGGTAATCCTTCGGGTCCAGTTCCGCTACCTTCTCAAACTGCCGCCGCCCCAGTTCGTTTTCGCCGATGCGGAGGTAGGTGTAGGCCAAGTCTTTGCGGATATCGGTCCGTTCGGGTTGCAGCGGGATGGCCTTTTCGAAGTTCTCGACGGCCCGGTCCAGGTCTTCCTCGCGCAAGGCGGTATAGGCCGCATCCAGCAGGCGGTAGGCCTCGGAGGAAGTGTCCACTGTGGCGGCCTTCAGGCGGCCTGTCGTTGCCCGGGGGGACGCGGTGGGACGCATCTGCGGCATGCGCTCTCGCAGCTCCAGCATCGCTTCCGGCGTCGTCGCGCGCTGGGCGAGCGCCGGGTGGAGGGTGAAAGCCAGCAACACCGGAATGAACATTCGATGCATACGTTTCGTCCGCGGTGGAGCCACTCGGCCTCCACCACGCTTTCCAGTTTATCAGCCCCCTAGCTGCTTCCATCCCGTCCCGGCGTGGTGCTGCGCTGGTTAAGATGTCTCTTGTCTATAGGTTACGATAGTAAATAAAGTGTAAGACAGTACGGACGTACTAGCCCGGCTCATTTTCCCCGTCGCTTTCCGGCCAGCTACGGCACACCCCAGCCGCCGCTTCGCGAATTCCGGGCTCCTATCCCGCCACGTGCTGCCGATTAGCTAGATGGGTTGCGCATGCTACGCTCGTAAATGAGCGGGTGCCTCGGAGGTCTGCGCAGCCCCGAAATTACTCTATGTACAACGCATACTTCGGCTTCCGGGAAAACCCCTTCAATCTCAGCCCGGACCCGGCCTTCCTTTACCGCAGCTCCCAGCACGAAGAAGCGCTGGCCAACCTGATGTATGGCGTCCAAAGCCGCAAGGGCTTCATCGTCCTGACGGGCGAAGTCGGCACCGGCAAAACCACTCTGCTCGAATGCCTGCGCGACTATCTTGATGCGCAGGGCACCGAATTTGCGTTCGTCTTCAACTCCCGCATCACCCCGGCACAGTTTTTCGAGATGATCGCCTACGATCTCGATCTTCAATGCGACCGTAAATCGAAGACCGATGTTCTATTTGCCCTGAACCGGCTGTTGATCCAGCAGGCCAACGAAGGCCGGACGACGGTACTGATCGTCGATGAAGTGCACAACCTGGAATGGGATGTGCTGGAAGAAGTGCGGCTGCTGGGCAATCTGGAGAACCCCAAGATCGGCAAACTGATCCAGGTGATTCTGTCCGGCCAGCCGGAGTTTGACGAAAAGCTGGATTCGCCCAACCTGCGCCAGTTGAAGCAGCGCATCGTGCTCCGCTGCCAGTTGAAGCCGTTCATCCTGGAAGATTCCCGCGACTACATCATCAGCCGCCTGGCCAAAGCCGGTATGCCGAACCAAACCGTGTTTGGCGATGAGCTGATTGCCGAAATCCACAAGCGGACCCAGGGCATCCCGCGCCTGATCAATGCCGTTTGCGACAACCTGCTGCTGAACTGCTTCGCGCTCACCCTGCGTCGCGCCACCGTGGGCATGCTGGATGAGATCTGCCAGGACATGCGCCTGGATTGGAGCGACAGCGAAAAGAAGCCGTCACTCACCACCATGAGCAAAGCGGTGGACAGCACGCCCACGTTGCTCGAAGTCAAGCGCGCGTAACCCAACGCCTCATGCTGAGCCGCGACCGCCAGGAAGCGGTCCGCACTCAGAAACCTATCGCGGTCTCAACCCGTTCAGTTTGCCTCGCACCAGCGTTTC
>JBIKMK010000179.1:0-7358 GCA_044359315.1 Bryobacteraceae bacterium
GACATCGTTGACAACCGTATAGCCGTAGACGTAGTCCATGGCATCGGCGGCCTTGATGTTGCGAGCGGTCTTGGAAATGACCAGGCCAATCTCACCTTCGTAGTTCACATTGGTGGAGATCGCCGGGTAGACGATGGGGGCGCCGTTATCGTTCAGCGACGAAGGCGGCTTCAGGAAGATCAGCGGTTCGGCCGGAACCTCGTTGCCGAGTTCTTCGGCGTGCTTCTTGTAGTTACGGCCGACGCAGACCAGTTTGGATGGGCGCTGGCCGTCAAACGGGCCGCCTACATAGCGGCCATTGCGGAATTGGGTCATGGTAGGGTTACCTCGATGATGGAAGAAACAGGGCTGGCGTTGCCCTTGCGGTCAACAGCAGAGACCGCGTATTTGTAGGCACGGCCGGAGACGACGGTCTTGTCGCTGTAGCTGGGTCCGGAAACCGAATTGGCCACCAGCTGACCATCGCGGAAGACGCGATACTCGGCCCAATCGGCGGCCGTGCTGCGGTCCCAGGAAAGTTCAATAGACGCAACGCCGGTGAGGGCCGTCAAGCCGGTAGGTGGGTCGGGCGGAAAGACGTCGACGGGAGTGACGGTGACGGCCACCGGGCGTTCGCTTTCGGCGGCTCCGTTGATGCCCACAATCTCGTACTCGTACTTCTTCTCGTACTCAGTGGTGGTATCGATGTAGGGCGCGCGCTCCGCGGTGGCCAGCAGCAGTTGGTCGCGGAAGATGCGGTAGGCGGGGGCGGAGCCGGTCCAGCTGAGCTCCACGCCGGTCGGCACGGGCTTGACCTCAAATCCGGCGGGGGCCGCCACCGGGGCGACGATGTTTAGCGTGACGCTGTTGGACCAGTCCGACAGCCGTCCGCTTGCGCCTTTGGTGCGCGCCCGCAGTTCGATGCTCTGGCCCACCCAGGGGCCCACGGGGATCACCTTCTCGGCAGGCGTTGTGCCATTAATCTCGATTTCGAGCGGACCCGGCGTGGCGATGGTCAAGCCATCGGTGGTCAGTGCGGGCGGCGTGAAATCGACGACTATGTTTGAGCCTCGCTGGACGGCGCGGAGGTCGGCGATGGCTTGGGGGATCTTCAGCGCCGGCGGCAGCGGCTCACCAACGTAGGCGCAGCCGGAAAGCGACAGCATCAACCCCGCCAGCGCTCCGATCAGCCCCATGCGTAAGCTTGGGGCCTGTACGGTATGCGAACACGGGCACAAGCCCCAAGCTGACGCATGGGGCTGGAGCTTCCACCAGAATGGGGCACGCGGTGACATTCGCCTAAAGGATGTAGCGGCTCAAATCCTGATCCTGCACGATGGCGGCCAGTTGCTTGCGCACATACTCGCCGTCAATTTTCACGGTCTTCTTCTTCAGGTCCGGCCCCGCAAAGGAGATCTCTTCGAGCACCTTTTCGAGAATGGTGTGCAAGCGGCGGGCGCCAATGTTTTCCGCCGTCTCATTCACCCGCGCCGCCAGGCGGGCCAGCTCTTCCAGAGCGTCATCAGTGAAGCTGAGCTTGATGCCTTCGGTTTCCAGCAGCGCAATGTACTGCTTGATCAGCGCGTTCTTGGGCTCTTTCAGAATGCGGATGAAGTCCTTCTCCGTCAGCGCTTGCAGTTCGACGCGGATGGGGAAACGGCCTTGGAGCTCGGGAATCAGATCGCTGGGCTTAGAGACATGGAACGCCCCAGCGGCGATGAACAGGATGTGGTCGGTCCGGACAAAGCCGTAGCGAGTGTTGACGGTGGTGCCTTCCACGATCGGCAGAATGTCGCGCTGCACGCCTTCGCGCGAGACATCCGGTCCGTGGCCGCCTTCGCGACCGGCGATCTTGTCGATCTCATCGAGGAAGATCATGCCGCTGCGTTCGACGCGTTCGACGGCCAGGCGCGTCACCTGCTCCATGTCGATCAGCTTTTCTTCTTCTTCCTGGATCAGGTAGTCCAGCGCTTCATCGACGCGCATTTTGCGGCGGCGGGTGCGGTTGCCGAACAGGTTGGAAAAGATGTCCTTGATGTTGGAATCCATCTCGTCCATGCCCATGTTGGTGGCAATCTGCAGCTGCGGCCCGCGTTCCTTGACGTCCAGCTCGACGATCCGGTCATCGAGCTTGCCGGCGCGGAGCTTCTCGCGCATCTTGTCGCGGGTCTTGTCGGCGGATTCGCTGGGTTCCGGCTGCGGGGGGAACAGCAGGTCGAGCAGTACTTCTTCGGCCTGCTTTTCGGCCTTGTCCGCGACCTCGTTCAAGCGTTCCTCGCGCACCATGTCGATCGAGATTTCCACCAGGTCACGGATCATCGATTCCACATCGCGGCCCACATAGCCCACTTCAGTGAACTTGCTGGCCTCCACCTTCAGGAAGGGCGCATTCGACAGCTTAGCCAATCGCCGTGCGATCTCGGTTTTGCCCACGCCGGTGGAGCCAATCATGAGGATGTTTTTGGGCATCACCTCTTCGGCCATCTCGGGCGGCAGCTTTTGGCGGCGGATGCGGTTGCGGAGGGCGATGGCGACGGCCTTCTTGGCATCGGCTTGGCCGACGACATACTTGTCGAGCTCAGCCACGATTTCGCGCGGCGTCAGCTCATCCAGCAGCGGCGAGCCATCGGGCGGTTGAGAAGGCAGGTAAATCACCATGATCTAGGAGGGCACTCGTGAGTTTATCGTGTAGCGTGAGTTGTCGGAGGGCGGCGGCAAATGCGGATGCGGGCCGCTGGCCTTAAGCATTAGGTTGCGCCGCGGGTGACGGACCGATCTCTTCAAAGATCACGTTCTGGTTGGTGTAGATGCAGATGTCGGCGGCAATCTGCATCGCCTTTTCGACGATCTGGCGCGCGGGCATCTCGGTGTTTTCGAGCAACGCCTGCGCCGCCGCTTTGGCAAACGGTCCGCCGGAACCGATGGCCGCAATGTGCGAATCCGGCTCGATCACATCGCCGTTGCCCGAAAGCAGAAACGTGTTCTTGTCGTCGGCCACAATCAGCATCGCCTCTAGATGGCGCAGCATCTTGTCGGTCCGCCAATCCTTGGCCATCTCGACCGCCGAGCGGGCCAGGTTGCCCGAATGCTGTTCCAGCTTGGCCTCAAAGCGCGAAAACAAAGCGAAGGCATCAGCCGTCGATCCGGCAAATCCGGCAATCACTTTGTTGTTGTAGAGGCGGCGGAGCTTCTTGGCGGAAGCCTTCAGCACTTCACTGCCAAAGGTGACCTGCCCATCGCCGGCAATGACAACCTGCCCGCCACGGCGGACGCACAGGATGGTGGTGGAACGAATGCGAGTACGGCTCAAACTAGTAGTTTAGCTGGATTGCGGCGCGCAGCGTGCCACCGCCGCCTGCCCCGGGCTATTCGCCACTATCGGACGTAGATCCGCAAGGGCCAGGACGCAACGCCCGCCACTCTCACTTTCACTTCGTGGGCACCCGCACTCAGGGGTGGGACTCGCAAATTGAACTGATTAACGCCCACAAAGCCAGGAGCAAGACCGGCGTAGAGAACTGGAACCTCCATGTAGCCAATCGTGGCCGACACCGGGGTCTCAACCAACAAGACTTCGCGTCCGGGAGAAGCTTCGCCACTACCCACGCCACCACCCACGGCACCACCACCCGTCCCATACAGAAAGATGGTGCTGTTTATCCTGGCTGGGTTGTCCGGCCCGTTGACAGTGTAATCGTCGTTCAGCGCCGAGGCGGTACCGTCGGCCTTGGCGAATAGGCTGGGGCTCCGAGAAGCCACCTCGAAATCCTGGGGAAAGCTCCCTGCAGCCGAATCCACAGTGAGCCGGGCGGTCCCCAGGGGCGTGTCCCAAGGCAACTGGATATTGATCTGCCCCGGACTGACAAAGAACAGCGGTGCGGCCGTGCCATTCACGCTAACTCTTACTCCGGCCAGTTCGCGCGGCAACGGCATATCCGGCGCGGATGCCGTCTGCCCTGTCAGACCCTGGCCATAGATACTGATAATCGATCCGGGCGCGACCGCGCGAAAGCCACTGCCCGTCGCGGCACCAATGCCTTCCGGGAAAATGCCGGGCTGTCCCGTGCCTGCTTGTTTCACCGTGAACAGGCTGTCAGCGATGGCCACCGTGGTCTCACGGGCCAGGTTGCTCGTGTTGGGAAGCACTGTCAGGGTAATTGGGCCGGGCACAGTATTGCCCGGCTTGCCATTCACCTGAATCCATGTCGCATTACTTGATGCGATCCACGGTCCCGCCCCTTCGAGGACCTGAACCGTGACGGTTTCACCTCTCGCCGCCACATTGGCGCTGGTCACATTCAGACGGTAGTCACCGACAGGACGGGTGAGTCCCAGTCCCAACTGGCGGGCGGCATCCCAGTTGGCTTCTATGTTCCACCAGTTGCTCATCCGTGTGCCGGGGAAGGTGGCGGAACCCGGAATCTTGTTCCCCCAACCGGGCATGCTTTGCATCCAGTAGATGAACCACTGCTCATTGATGCCACCATCACCGTTCTGCTCAGGCCCAAATCGCTTGAACGGGATGTTCCGCCAGGTATCGGAATTAACCATCTTCTTCGCGCCCGTATTGTCGGGAGTCCAGTCCTCGATATCACTTAAGACGAGCGTTTTGTTGTCATAGTTATAGTCGGCGATGGCGTTCGGGGGATAGTGCGTATTGCCCGCCCTGCCCTGCATCCATCGGCCCTGCACATCCCGGCCGCTAAACTTCTGCCAGAACATTCGCTGGTCCCGATCCTCCCTTGCATTGGAGAATCCGAAGATAGATTCCAACTGGTGACCCCGCGTGTGTCCCAGGCCATCCATCCGGCGGCTGTTGATGCCGTAATACGTGTATGTGCTGGCATAGGCGGGAAGCCCGAATGGGCCGCCGCAATTGCACACGCGGCCATTGGGTCCTGCCATATCAGATTCCCAACCACTGCGGGCACGATCTGGGGGCATGAGTGCCGGACTGTAGGAAGGAAACTCAGGGTTGGCGCCACCGCTGGAGATCCACACTTGGCGTGCTCCAAGCACTTCCACGTAATGTCTCACGTTGAACCTTTCGAAGATGCGTTCGGCATCCGCAAAATAGGCGACGCTACCATCTAAACGACGGTCTGGTCGACCGGGCGGCAGGGGCTCGAAGACGTCAATGACGGCCAGCACGCGATAACTGATTGCCGGCGGCGCATCCGGGTTGAGGTAGCCTCGAAATCGCGTGGCCTCTTCGGCGCTGGACTTGAATCGGCGGAGGAATAGTTCCTGGTCTTGCATCATAAGTTCCAGCGTCCGGTCGCCCAGCCACCAGAATTCCGCGTCGTAACTCGTGTCGATATTGACACCGTCCTTTGTCGGGAAATAGCGGATGAACACGATTGGGATTTGGTGAAGCGCGCGCGGATTCGCTCTCGCGAGATCCCCAGTGGGCCGATTGACTATCGGCGGGCGGACGGGCCGCTGGACCAGGACCGGTACTTCCGCGGATAACCCCTGATACCGGGCTCGCAATAGGGCCGTCCCCGGCGCACGGGCGGTTACACCCGAGCCTTCCACCACCAAAATGGAGGGATCCGAAACGGACAGACTGATCTGAGCTGGGTCTAGCGCGACGGGGCCAGCAGGATGAGTGAGGGTTATGTCGGGGGTACGTCTCCACGTAGGGAACATCTGGGTCAAGGGAAAGGTCATTCTCATGGAGAGCGCCGCGCCGTCCACACCAATCCCCCATTCATGGATGTGCACGTAGTTGTCTCCGACGGTACGCCGCACGGTGAGACGTAAGAAGCGAAGCCCGGTCCCCACTCCAGGCAACACTGTCGCCGGAATTGCCTCAGTGGTGATTACTTGGTTCACCAACAACCGATAGCCCGCAGACTGAGGGTTTGCCAGGCTCGCCGCATCAGCGCCACCCTCTACGGTCCACAAATTGGTGCCATATCGCGAGACGAAGCGGAAATCACGGACGTTGACCGGGTTGGGCAGTTCCAGTGTCACGACAAACGGGTTTACGGAGGCTGACCGCGCCAGTGTGGTGTCATTGCCGTCGAACATATCCCGGACACGGCCGATGTCAATGGCCGGGGCGGTGGCCTTAGCGGCTCCAGAATCGAGCATTTGGGCCACATCGAGCCGTAGGGTTTGACCTGTCAGGACGGATGGACTGAACCACAGGATCAAGCCAAACGGTACGGCTGCAGCAAGTCTTGGAAGGCGGGGAAAGGTAAACATGTGACAGCATCTCTCCTGGTTCTAGTCACGTCCGTCCGCGCGCGGGCGGGAAGACATAGAGAGAAGCGCCATTTCTGGACTTTCCGGGACAACTTTTCTGCCGAAGGGCTGTCAACCGCACCAGAACGGAGCATCACCGTTGAACTCGGCCCACCGGGGCGTCAGGTTTATGTCAATGACGAACCTCATGAGTCGCTGAGCAGCACTTCCCGGCCTTGAGCGAGGTAGGCGGCAAGGGCAAGTGCCTCTTGGATATCCGGCTCCTCCACGTAAGGGGAATCGGCCAGAATCTCGCCGATCGTCCGGCCACAAGCCAGACTCTCAACGATCATGCCGACGGTCACGCGCGTGCCGCGAATGCAGGGCTTGCCACCCATCACCAAGGGGTCTTGCGCGATCCGAGGGAACCGGCTCACGAGTCCAGGGTACCTGAACCCGGCTGGCCTGCGCGAAGATTGCGCGAAGATAAGGTAATGCCTTCTTTTGCGGTAGAAACGCCTCAGCGCAACTACCAAGCCATTGTCGAGCGCGGTGCGATTGGCCGCACGGCGGAATTTATCCCGGCTAAGACCGGGCGGGTTTTTGTGGTGTCGACGCGGGATGTGTGGGAGCTTCACGGCGCCCGCATGGAGGCCGCACTCGCCGGACGGGCGCATACGGTGCTGTTCTTCCCCGGCGGCGAGGAACGCAAGCGCATGGCCGAAGTGGAGGCGCTGGCGGAGCAGATGGTGGCGGCGGGCGGTGACCGGTCCAGTTTGGTGATCGCCTTCGGCGGCGGCATCGTGAACGACTTAGCCGGGTTTCTGGCGGCCATCTTTATGCGCGGCATCCCGGTGATCCAGGTGCCGACGACGCTGCTGGCGCAGGTGGATGCGGCGGTGGGTGGTAAGACGGGCGGCAATCTGGTGTCCGGCAAAAATTTGTTCGGGGCTTTCCATCAGCCGCTGGTGGTGTTGATTGACCCCGACGTCCTGGCCACGCTGCCGGAGCGCGAGTATCGCGCCGGACTTTACGAGATTCTGAAGGCGGGCGTTATCCGCAGCACCGGGCTGTTTGCCACCATGCGCGAGCGGTCGAAAGCGGTGCTGGCCATGGAACCGGCCGTGGTGGACGAGATCATCAGCGAAAGCGTCGGCATCAAGGCCGAGGTGGTGACGGCGGACGAG
>JBIKMK010000004.1:0-23554 GCA_044359315.1 Bryobacteraceae bacterium
AATCGGCAGCGTCCGGTGCCGCACACCCATGATCACGCCGTCTTCCGTTTGCGCCGTCACTTCCAGCACCGCCGGAAACGTCTCATGCTGCGCGAACAGTGAATGGTAGCGTCCCACCCGGAACTTCTCCGGCAGGCCCGCAAAGATGCCCACATTGCGGTGGCTGATCTCGGACGGCTTGCCGTGCATCGGATAATCCAGCACGCCCAGCGTCCCGCCAAACGCCTCCACAATGCCCTGCAAGCCCAGGCACACGCCAAACACCGGAATCCCTAAGTCCGCCGCCGCCAGCACCACACCCGGCACCCCGAAATCTTGCGGCCGCCCCGGGCCCGGCGAAATCAGCACCAGGTCCGGATCAATGCTTTTCAGCATCTCCACCGGGAACCCGGCGCGATAGGTCACCACTTCAGCCCCTGCCTGCCGCGCATAGTTGGCCAGCGTGTGGATGAAGCAGTCGTCGTTATCCACCAGCAGCAGCTTTACTGGACGTGTTGGCTCCACCTTCGCCACGGCGGCCTCGGCCCTCGCCGTCGGCGTGCCCAGCACCCGGAAAAAGCCCGTCGCCTTCATCCGAGTTTCGTTCTCTTCCGCGGCCGGCACGGAATCATACAGCAGCGTCGCGCCCACCGGATACTTGGCCACGCCATCGCGCAGATGTACTGTGCGGATCAGAATGCCGGTGTTGATGTCGCCGTTCATCGAGATCAACCCGATGGCCCCGCCATACCAGCCGCGTGCATCCTTTTCCAGATTCTCGACGGCCTGCGCCGCCCACTTCTTCGGTGCGCCGATCATCGTCACGGCCCACATATGGGTCAGAAACGCATCGAGCGAATCGTAGCGATCTTCGAGCAACCCCTCGACGTGGTCCACCGTATGGAACACCCCGGCGTAGCTCTCAATCAGCCGCCGACCCAAGACCCGCACCGTCCCCGGACGGCAGACGCGCGACTTGTCGTTGCGGTCCACATCCGTACACATCGTGAGCTCGCTTTCTTCCTTGAATGAGTTCAGCAGCTCCTTGATCGCATCCGCATCCTTCAACGGATCGCCCGTCCGCCGCGCGGTGCCCGAGATCGGGCAAGTCTCGACGCGGTCGCCTTCGACCCGCACAAACATCTCGGGCGAAGCGCCAATCAACTGCTCATTGCCCAGTTGCAGGAAGAACTCATACGGGCTGGGGCTGGCGGTCTGGATCTTCTCGAACAGATCGCTGGCCTTGCCGCCGTAGCCCGCCCGGAACGTCTGCCGCAGGACCACTTCGTAGTAGTCCCCCTGCTTCATCCCCTGGCGGACCTTCTCCACGTTCGCCATGTACTCTTCCGGCGTGTGGTCGCTGACAATCGGCGTGCTCTTGCCGCGATTCTTGGGCACCTTGGGCGACGTGCGCTCCAGTCCCACCGTCGAGGCCGTGGCGGTGGAGAACTCGTACTGGTAGCGCTCAATCACTTCCTTGCGCCGGTCCATCACGTAGATCTGGTCACACCAGTAGAGGTGCAGCAGCGGCTTGCCTTCGCGCGGCAGCTTCAGCTCAATCGGGTCGAACTGGAACAGCAGGTCATAGCCGAACGACCCCACCAGGAACAGCCGCGAATCTTCCGGGTGCCGGAACTCTTCAATCAGCGCCCGCAGAATCGACAGCACCGAAGGTTGGCGGCTGCGCTCTTCCTCAGAAAACAACTCCGGCAGCGGCTTCAACACGCCCTTCAGCAAGCCCGGCTGGCTCTCAAACGAGGCCCAGTGCGGATGCACCGACAGCACCGGCTCCAGCATCTGGAGCAGCGCGATACCGCGGTCATTCAGCGCCCGGAACTCCATCGTCCGGCTTTCGCCAATGATCTCGATCGGCGGAGCAATCGTCGCAAAGTCCCAGCGGGAATACCGTCCGGGATACTCGTATCCAGAAGAAAGATAAGCGCCCCGCTCAGAATCAAGCTTGCGCAGCAGTCCGCGCAGGCCACGGGAGTAGGGCACGTTGGTCACGCGCCGCTCAACCTGAATGCCCGAGCGGGTGGAATAGGTCAACAAGGCCACCACCCATTATGGCGTTTTGAGGCCAACACGTGCTTAGCCGCTCGCAGACAACCCCCAACCCACCAGCACCTCACCCTGAGCCGCGACCAGCAGGAGCGGGCTCCTCCAGAGTCAACCTAGGTCCCATGACCCAAGTGGACCCGGATTCAAGGAACGCCCTCCTGTCAGCCACCGGACGATCCTCAGCCCAAAGCCTCACACCGAGCCGCGACAGTATGGAGCGGAGTCCACCCAATCTGAGAAAAGCTTGCCCATCGCCAAGCTCTCCGAGGAAAGTATGGGCCGCCGCGAACTAGCGCGATCACAGCGCGAACAGATTCTCGCTTGGGCGGCACGCCACCGCGCCGCCAACGTGCGCCTTTTTGGGTTCGGCGGCACGGGGTGAGGACACCCCCGACGTGCGCCATCTGCTCGCTACCTTACAACCGGAGCCAGCAGGCCAGACCCTCCGGACTCGCCCGGCCTACAAAAAGAGCATGAAAGCGCGCTTCGTCCACTGGCAGATACGAACGCCGAATCTGAAGTCGCGAGACGAGCCTAATCCGGCGGCAGCTTCAACAACCAGTCAAGCATCGCCGCCATCTCCGGCGGGGCAAACTTATAGGGCGGCATGGTCGAGCCCGGCACCATCTTCTGCGGCTCCAGGAAGTGCGCTTCCAGCCATGCGCGATCCCGGCGGAACATGATGCCGTTCAGCGGTGGACCCATTTTGCCGCCCTCGCCGTTGGCCACGTGACAAGCCGTACAACCTGACTTGGCATAAGTACGCGCCGCCAGCTTGGCGAACTCCGGCGCTTGCGCGTCCGGCTTGATCAGCTCCTTGGGCGTCAAGTGCTGCCACGGTTCCACCAGCGTGGCGTCGTATTCCGAATGAGCACTCTTGGGCGTGCCCGCCACGGCCGCATAAGTCAGCGAACCCCAGGCAGCGGCGGCCAGCAGCACCAGTCCCATGGCAAAGCCGCGCTGGCGGACCATCACCATCTTCGACCGGTCAATGAACGGCGCCGCAAACAGCGCGATGATCGCGAGCGTAGGCAGCACGATGGAGCCGATCATTTCCAGTGACCCCGGAAACAGCTTCAGCAGCTGGAACAGGAATAGAAAATACCAGTCGGGCCGGGGAATGTAGCTGGTGTCCGTCGGGTCGGCCATGCGCTCCAGCGGCACCCGCGCCACCACGGCCAGCGTGTACAGAATGGCGAAGTAGACAAAGATGGCCAGCGTGTCTTTGAAGACCTGGCCCGGATAGAACTTCTTCTTGGGCAGCGCCTCATCACCCGGCAGCGGCGCCACGCCATGCCGCCGGACCAGAAACACGTGCAGCAACATCAACGCCATCGTGGCCGGTGGCAGCAGCAATACGTGGATGGCGTAAAAGCGGGCAAACGTCACCGATCCGATGGCCCCATCGACCACGCCCATCAGGCGGGCAATGTACGGCCCGGCACCCGGAGCCGAGGCGGCAATCTGCGTGGCCACCACCGTGCCCCAATAGGCCCGGTTGTCCCACGGCAACAGGTAGCCAGTGAGGCCATAGCCCAGCGTCATCAGCAGCAGCACGACACCGACAATCCAGGTCGCCTCGCGCGGCTTCTTGTAGCCACCCCAGATGAACACCTGGATCATGTGGAGAGCCACGATCACGATCATCAGGCTGGCGCCCCAGTGGTGCAGTTGGCGGATCAAGCGTCCGCCGGTCACTTCCATGATGATGTACTTCAGCGAATAGTAGGCCTCACCCGCCGTGGGTGCGTAGTTCAACGCCAGCAAAATTCCGGTGACGGCCTGCACCAGAAAGCCGAACATCGCAATCGACCCAAACACCTGATGCCAGCCGCTCGATGCCGGGATGTCCTCATCAAGAAAATGCCGGACGCCGGAGACAACGCCGGTGCGATCATCCAGCCAGTCGAGCACGCCGCGCAGCATCAGGCCTTCCCTCCGGCCGCACCTGGGCTATCGCTGGCCACCACGCGCCCCACCTGCACCTTGCCATTCACCACGCGCGACTCATACCGGTCCAGGGGCCGCGGCGCCGGCCCGGCCTGCACCTTGCCGTCAATCGAGAACGATGAGGCATGGCAGGGACAAGTAAACTCCTTGGAATCGTGCTTCCAGTGGTAGGCACAACCTAGATGCGTGCAGGCCGGAGCCAAGGCAAACGCCTCAGCCTCACCCGTCTTGACCACCCACGCCGACGTCTTCTCGGTCACTACCTTCCAGCCATCAACGCGCTTGTGGGAAAAGATGATCTCGGCGGGCTCACCCGCCGGAAGCTTGGCCAGATCGGCCACTTCAATCCAAGCTGCGTCATTCTTGGCTTTGGGGGGCGCAAACAGATACGTGAGTGCTGGCACACCCAGGGCGCCGGCGATCACCGCGCCTAGACCCTGTATGGCCAGAACCAGGAAGTTTCTCCGGTCCGGTCCTTGAAGCATTGTGCGTTTATCTTATCCTGACTGGCCCCGCTTGGCCAAAGAAATAATATGTCATCACGAATAATCAAGAAGCCCAGCTATATCGATCAAGCCGTCAAGATTCGCAGCAGGCTTTCCCGCAGCGCGCCTCGCACGCCCACCGGCACGGCACCGCCCGAGTGCGTCAGATAGAAGGCATCCAACGCCTTGTGCGCCTCCGTGTTCACCAGCACCACTTCAATGTTGCAACCGGCTTCCGAAATCGCACGCGCCAGATCGTAGAGCAGCCCGGGACGGTCCTGCGCCACCACTTCCAGCAGCGTGGCCCGCGAAGACGCGGCGGTATCAAACCGGATCGAGGGAGGCACCTGGACCCGGCGGCTGGGAGGCTGCGTAGCGGGACGGCCTTTCAGCCGCTTGGCCACCGACTCCTCGCCCCGCACCACGCGTTCGATCAGCATCCGCAGGTCCGGCACTTCCTCCGGATTCAACTCCAACCGGCGGCCCGTGTCCGCAAAGCGCAGCATGTCGACAATGACGCCGTGGGCATTGCCCAGCGCCTCCGCCTTCAGGATGTTCATGCCAAAGCTGGCCAGCGTCCCGGCCAAATCCGCCAACAGCCCCTTGCGATCCCGGCTCACGACGGTCAGTTGCCAGTAGCCGCCGGAGGGCACCAGCTCCACTGCTGCGCCGTCGCCCGGCAAGCTGCAGAACATAGCGAAATGCCCATCCACCTCAGCCGCTGAGTGCATCCGCAGGTAGCGCGTGGGGAAGCCCTCGAGAAACCTGGCCTTCGCTTCGTCCACCGAGGGCTCCGGCAAAATGCGGTCGGTGTCTAGTTCCCGCGTCAGCTCCTGGCTTAATGCCCGGTAGGCACCCCAAAGCTGCGCCATCCGCCAGGGCGTCATCGCAGTGGGGTTGACGCCGCTGATATCGGCAAACGTCAGCAGCGTCAGCAATTGCAGCCGTTCGATCGCCCCGATCCCGTGCGCGGCCTGGCGAGCCACTTCCGGATCATGCAGATCGCGAGTGGTCATCAGAATCGACAAGGCGATGTGCTGCTCCACCAGGTACAGGACCGTGGCGGTCTCCACTTCGTCGGCTCCCAAACGGGCCAGCACTTCCGTTGCGATCCGCGTCGATTCGGTGGCATGCTCACCCGTGCCGCCGCCCTTGCCGATGTCGTGCAACAGCAATGCCACGCGCAGCAAGTACAGGTCCGGCGTTTCCGCCAACAGCTCCCGGAATCGCGTGCGGTCATCTTCTTTGGAGGCCGCCAGATGCTCCAGGCTTTCAATGGTCACCAGCGTATGTTCGTCTACCGTGTAGCGATGGTAGAAATCGCGCGTCACCAGGCATTCAATGCGCGACCATTCCGGCAGAATCACCTTCAGCAAACCCGTCTCATGCATCACCCGCAGCGCCCGTGCCGCATAAGGCAACGACAACAGATTCCGCAGATCCCGCCACAAACCAAACTGCGGGATCGTCGCCCCCCCGCGGACCAGCTCAATCAACCGGCGCTCCGTGTCCGGTGCCAGTTGGAAGCCGTGCCGCGCCACAAACTGCATCAACCGGATGGGTAGCTTGGGGTCACTGGCCAGCATCTGCGGCGAACGCAGCAGCACCTTCTCCCGGCTGACCGTGAACTCAGAGTTCGACAGCCGACTGCGCCAATCCAGAAACGACCGCAGCATCCCGCTGCCCGGCTCATCACATTGCGCGATCACCTGCTTTACTTCGCGGTAGACATGCCGCGCATGCCGGTAATACTCGCGCATCGCGTCTTCCGGGTCGGCAAACAGCTCGTCCTGCGCGTGATACGTCAGGCGATTGTCATCCCGCTTGATGCGCCGGTGGAGCCGCGTGCGCAACTCGGCGAGAAAAGCCCGCGCCGGCTTCAGTGCCTCCAGGCTCTCCTCAAACGGTGCCCCGCGCAGCCCGCCCAGCCATTCAATCAGGTGCAGATCGCGGATGCCACCCGGCGAGTCCTTGACGTCAGGCTCCAGATGATAGATCGTGCTCTGAAACTTGGCGTGCCGCACTTCCGACAGCCGCAGCAGATGGGCGGTGACGGACCGTCGCTGCAGCCGCAGAAACTCGGGCAGCCGGGCCGCCAGACGCCCATGCAACGCCTCGCTGCCGCACAGCCTCCGCTGCGAGATCAGGCTGATGGTCAGCTCGACATTGGCGGCATCCAGCTGGCAGCATTCTTCCACCGTGTGGACCGAATGGCTGGGTTCCAGGTTGCTGTCCCAAAGCTCCCGCAGAAAATGCGCAATCGCGTCCCGCTGCTCCATCGCCTGCTCAGCGGATTCCACCAACAGCAGCAGATCCACATCAGAGTGGGGAAACAGTTCACGGCGCCCAAACCCGCCCACGGCCAGCACCGCAATCTGCCCTCCAAATGGGGTCAGCAGGTGTTCTTGCGCGGCGGCCACCACTTGGATCTCCACGCGGGTGGCGCGGCCGGACAGGTCGCTCGGCAATGGTTGGTCGCTTTCAAAACTGGACAATGCGGATCTCTCCGTCGTCAAATTGCTTTCCCGCTCACCAGCGCGTGGTGCGGAGCCTCGGGCGCGGAGGACTTCTTCCCGGCTAACCGTCTGCCCGTTTGTTCAACCCAGAACCCCGCCAGGATCTACCTCGCGGGCGGCCAGTCTTGCTTCGAATTGTAGCGGATTGCACTGCCCTGGATGCTACGCTCAGGGTTGCCCATGCCGGATCTGTCTCCCTGGATCGCCTTGCTCACCGGAGGTGAGAACAGCACCAATCTGCCGCTCCAGATGCTGATCATCTTTGGGCTGGCGAAACTGTGCGGAGAGGTGGCCGAACGGCTCCGCGTACCGGCTATCGCGGGCGAGATCATCGCCGGCATGGTGATCGGCCCCGGGCTGCTGAACTGGATCCAACCCGGCGCGCTGGTGCATTCTCTGGCCGACCTGGGCGTGATGTTCCTGCTGTTCCGGGTGGGCCTGGAAGTACGCGCCTCGGAACTGGTGCGCGTCGGCGGCGTCGCCATGCTGGCCGCCACCGGTGGCGTCGTTCTGCCCTTCATCGCCGGCTACCTGATCATTTCGCAACTGGGCCACCCGCAGATCGAAGCCATCTTCGTCGGCGCCGCCATGGTGGCCACCAGCGTCGGCATCACCGCCCAGGTGCTTACCCAACGTGGCTTGTTGAACCACCGCGCCAGCCGCATCATTCTGGTGGCGGCCGTGATCGATGACGTGCTGGGCTTGCTGATTCTGGCCGTGGTCTCCAGCCTGGCCAAAGGCGGCATCGACTTTCTCCAACTCAGCTTGACCGCCGCGCTCGCCATCGGCTTTGTGCTGTTGATCGTCTTTTGGGGCGTCGGCACCGCCACGCGATTCCTGCCCTGGGTGAAGGGCCATCTGCGCATTGCCGAAGCGGACTTTGTGCTGGCCTTAGTGATGCTCTTTGGTCTGAGCGTGATGGCCGTCTACGCCGGCGTCGCAGCCATCGTGGGCGCGTTCCTGGCCGGGATGACGCTGGGTGAAAGCGCCGACAAGCGCGTCCATGAACTCACCAGTGGTGCCGCCGAGCTACTGGTCCCCTTCTTCCTCGTCAACATCGGCCTCCAACTGGACCCCAAGGTCTTCCTGGACCCCGTCGCCCTGGTCCCGGCCCTCGCCATCTTCGTCGCCGCCGTGCTTTCCAAGTTCTTCGGCTCCGGCCTGGGAGCCTGGAGATTAGGCCGCCGCGACGCCGTCAAGGTCGGCATCGGCATGATCCCGCGCGGCGAGGTGGGCATGGTCGTCGCCCAAATCGGTCTCTCCTTCGGCGTCATTCCTCAACCCATCTACGCCGCCGTGGTCTTCATGTCGGTGATGACCACGGTGGTCGCGCCACCGTTGCTCAAGTGGGCCTACCGGGAAACGCCGCTGCGGGCTTGAATCGCCAATGGCCCCGCGCTTTACTTGGCTGCCGCCAGTTCCTTCTGCAGTTGCCGGGCGCGGGCGCTCAAACTGCGTAGCTGCCGCAGATCCTCTTCGGCCAGCGTGACGGCGTTCTGTATTCGGGAGAGATCGTTGGGGCCCGAAGCAGCACCCGCACCCCGGTTCTCCAGCTGGAGCGAGAGAGCCCGCAAAGTATCTGAGGCCTCGCGATAGCGCGTGGAGAGATTGGTGACCAGTGTCTCCCGGCGGCGGGCGACATCTTCCATGTCATCGGCCAGCTTGCGCCATTTCAGCCCGTTGCGGTTCGACTCCTCCACCTTCGCCGCAGCCACTTTCTGCGCGCCTTCAAGCGTGGCCAAGCGCGCGTCCTTGCCTTCGGTGGACTTCTGCAGCGCGGCCAGTTGGCGGCCCAGCTCGTCGATCTTTTCCTTCCAAGCGCTCTCGGCAGCCTGGGCTTGCTGCACGCGGGCTTCGGCTGCTTCCGCGCGCCGCTCCGACTCCTTGGCCGTGCCCTGGAGTGCGCCCAATGCCGCCTCGCTGGCTCGCCACTGTTCCTCCCTGGTGTGCAGTTGAGAAGCAAGCTCCTCCACCTGGTGACGCGCTGCGGCCAGAGCAGCTTCCGCCACGGCGCCGGATTTGGACGGCGGGCTGCCCTGGCCCGGCACGGGCTGGCCCAGGGCCCGTAACTGCTCCTCGGCGGTGGTCAGCCGCTGCTGGAGCTGCTGCTCAGCTTGGCGCAAGCGCTGAAGCTCGGCCACCTCTGCGCTTCGGCCGGCCTGGAACTGCCACAGCAAAAACCCGCCCGCTCCCGCCAGTACCACCACTCCAACACCCCAGCCCCAGACTGCGCGGCTCATCACTCGGAACTCCTTTTGGCCGCGGCCTCCGGCAACCGGCGCCGCGCGCGGAATTGGACCTCGCGGTCCCCTGCCTCCAACACCACATCCAACTGCTTCGCTTTCGCGAGAGGAAACTCTACTTCCGCGGTGTACTGCATCAAGATCTGTTCCAGCGCCTTCTCCACGGCCGGCGGAATCTCGGCCACGGAGCGGCAGAAGTCACTGGTGCCGCCGCTGGCCCGCATCAGCTCATTCAAGCCCGTCTGATAGGCCGTGTTCAGCCGGTCTCCCTGATACTGCAAGTGCACCAGCGAAACCGGCGTCTCCCCGCGATTCAGTGACGCCGTCAGTTGGCGGATGCGCTCCTGGATGAGGCCTTCCGGAAAGCGGCGGCTCATGTCGCCACCGTCGCTTGAGTTGACGACCGGGTTGGTGTAATCCTCCCGGTACCGGGCCACGTTGCTGTCGCTGATCCACAGCGTCGCCACGCGTACTTGCGCCTTAGCCGCAATCGCATCGGCCAGTTGCTGCGTCGCCTCCAGTGAGTTCAACAGCCCCGGTCGCGCGCTCACCGTCAGCGCCTGCAACGCCGCCGCCAGGGCTTCGCGCGAAGCCGAAGGCTCTTCCATCACGCGCAGCTCATCGCCCGAGCGCAACAGACCCACGCGCACCGTGGGCGGCAATGTCTCCAACTGCTTCAGCAACGTCTCTCGCGCCGGGTCGATCAATGTCAAGTCACCGGAGAAGTCCACCCCGATCAACACCAGCAGGTCATCACCCGGACGCATCAACCGTGACACCTTGGCCGCCATCCCATTCAGCTTCACCGTCACGTCACCGGCGTTCAGCAGCTCGCCTGGAGCCCGGAACGGCACCCTCATCCGCACCGGGCGCACCTCCGGCGGCGCGGCCCACAGCCCGCCGCTCACCAACAGCCCGGCGATGATGCTGATCAAGCGCATCAGAAGCTATACCTCAAACCCAGCTGGATCACCCGCCCGCCGCGCGATCCAATAATCCGGCCCGCATTCACGTTGGGTGCGGCCGCCGTCCCGATCATGGTATCCGGGTCGGCCCAGTTGGCGTGGTTGATGAAGTTCAAACCCACCATGCTGAACTCGATACTCTTCTCGATCGAGAGTGAAATCCGCTTGCTCAGCGAAAGATCATGATTCTGCGCGCCCGGTCCACGCAGCGAAGGATGCGTGCGGGAGGCATCGCCCACCGTAAAGTCGGCCGGTTGTGCAAAGGCGTCGGGGTTGAACCAGCGGTCTGGTGTCTGGTCCGCCACATGCGGGTCCGCGCCCGGCACCACGTCGACATAGAGCGTATCCACCACCCGCCCGGTATTGTTGAACTGCGGCCGCAGGGCCAGCGGCAAGCCGCTGACGATGGTGCTCACTCCGCTGATCGACCAGCCCTCCACCAGGTACCGCCGCCAGTCGGTGACCGGAAACAGCAGCCGGTTGGGGCCCATCGGAATCTCGTAGCTGTAGGTGAGGGTGAGCCGCTGCGGGTTATTGCTGGAGGTAAGCGACCACTCATTGGCGCGGTTGTAATAGTCCTGGATGCCATAGGGGCCGGAATAGTTGTCCATCTGCTTGGACACCTCATAGGTGGTGGACAACACCAACCCCGCGGAAGACCGCTTCTCCAGCCGCACATACCCGGCATCCCGCTGATACCGGCCCTCCGGCCAGGAGCTGAACACGTTGAAGCGCTGATACTGCGGATAGGGCCGCAGCGCCCGGTTGAACAGCTCGTCATTGAGTTGGTCGCGGTATTCCAGCGCATCCAGCGGAATGGCGTTCGGATTGGAGGCCGTGTTACCCAACAACAGATTGCGCCCGTGCGCGTGCCCCAGGCCCGCCGTCAGCAGCAGAGAATTAGGCAGCTCCCGTTCGAGCGACAGGCCGAACGATTGATACGTCGGTTGCCGCCCGGTGCTTTCCACCAGATCGGCAATCGTGTTGTTGGCCGACTCCGGCCGCAGATCGGGAAACGTCCGCCCGCCCGTGGGGGCTGTCGCGCCCAGCACCACCGCCGGTTCCAGTTGCGGATTGCTGGACACCCACGCCGGGTTGCCATTGAACGCCTGCGTGCTCCATTGTGAGGCATAAACCGGAATAGCCGAATAGGAGCGTCCATAGCTGGCACGCACCACCGTCCGGGTGCTACCCAGCGGGTTCCACGCCACGCCCAAGCTGGGTTCGCCCTTACACAGGAAGGGCTGAAACGTGCGCCCCTGTCCCGCCACGCCAGCCGCCACCAAGGCCCCGGGCCGGCCGTTCTCCGGGTTGAGCTCCTCCAGCGAGACGGTGGACTGGCGGTCGTACTTCTCCTGCCGCGCGCCACTCATTTCCAGGCCCACCGAGATGCTCACCACCAACCCCTTGAAGACCTCCCACTGGTCGCTAAGCGCCAGCGAGTAGCGGCTGCGGCGGAAGTAGCTGGGGCTGAGGACGATGCTCTGCTCGGCAAACTCGGCCTGACCCAGCAGAAAGCTCGAAAAGGCGTGCCCCGTATTGTTGATGCCCGGCAAGCTGGTCAGACCGGGTCCAAAGCGGTAACTGCCTTCGCCATAAGTGGGCGAGAAGATATTCACCTGGTCCCGGAACCAGCGCGCGGCCAGCCGCAAGCGGTGCTGCCGCCAGCGCGTGGAATAGCCTTCGGCCACGGAAAACACCTGCCGGGCGCTCCGCAGTTCGCCGTTGGCACGGCCCATGGGCAGATAGGCGCCCATCTTGTAATTGGGGAACACCCGTCCATTCAACCTCTCCGGCAAGTTGACGATCCGGTCACTGGAGACATCAATGCTGAAGCTGTTCAACTGCTGCGGGGAGATGGTGAAGGTGTGCTCCACGCCCGCCCGTTGGCTTTGCCGGTCTCGCACCACCGGTCCGGGATTGGCCGCGTTGGCAAACACCGGTGCCGCGCCATCCAGGCCTTTGGAATAGTTCAACGAGCCGCCCAGCCGGTGCCGTTCATTCAGCGTATGGTCCAGGCGTCCGATGAAGCCGTTGGCGCTGTTCACCTCCGGCGTGAAGACGAAATAGTTGTTCCGGAAAAACGGTCCGGCGTCGGAGTTGGGCACCGGATAAAGCTGCGCGGCGGCGAGGGCTGTGGCATTTAAGCGGGCGGCCGGCATGATGTTGCCGGGAAACGGAGTGCGCTGATATTGCAAGTTACTCGCGGTGACCGGCTGTGCCGCATCGAAGGCTGGGTTCGGTGCCGTTGAGGCCGGGTCAAACACCGGCAGCGGTTCACCCGCCGGATCCACCACGCTGGACCAATCGCCGGTACGCTCAGCGAGCGTGGGAATGGTGTTCAGCGAAGACCGTCCGGTCTTCTCGCGCATGCCCTCATAGGTGAGGCTGAAGAACGTGGTCCGGCTGCCGTCAAACAACTTCGGGATCAACACCGGGCCGCTCAAGTTGACCCCAAACTGGTTCCGCCGCAAGATGTTCTTCTTGCCGCCGCGCTGCGCTACCTCGTGCGGTACGGCGTCCAGAAAGTCATTGCGGAAGTTCTCAAACAGCCGCCCGTGCCAGCGTGATTTGCGGCTGCTGCCAGAGGTGACCTGCGCGGCCACACCTTCCACCAGGCCCAGGCGACGGCTCTGGACGCGGAACTCTTCGATAGCCTTCTGCATCTCGGCTGGTCTTGGAGCAGTGGGTGTTCTGGCGGGGGCTTGCGGCCCCGGCAGGCTGGACAGGACGATGAGCGAGGTGGCCGCAACTCCGAGTACGCTCATCTCCCTATTTTAGCGGCCCCGGCGCATCACCCGAACAACTGCCCGAAGTATTCCGGCACGCACTTGCGCCACCACGGCCAGTCGTGCGCGACATCGTGGCCCCAAACATCCAACTGGTGTGGAATGCCTTTCGCCGCCAGTATGCCCGACAACTGCCGCGCGCGGTTGGGGGCTTCAAACTGGCCTTGTCCCGTGAAGATGATGATCTTCTTGCCGCCGTGGCGGAGGATGGGCAGATAGTAGTCGTCGTTGAGGCCCGCGACAAAGTCCACGGTGTTGTTGAAGTAGACGTCGTCGTTGTAGTGGCCATCCATGTAGCCGCGTAGGTCATAGCTGCCGGCGATCAGGATCACTCCACTGAAGCGGTCCGGGTGCTTGAAGAACGTCGTCGCCGCCAGCGTCGCGCCCAGGCTGATGCCGAACAACATCGGCTTCACATCACCGCCGCCGCAATCGTTGCTGATTAAGGGCAGCACCTCGTTGATCAGGTAGCTGTCGTAGCGCTTCAGCCACTCAATCTTGTCCCACGGTGCCGTCGCATCATTCAGCAGCGCCTGCTTGTTGACGCTGTTCACTGAATAACCCTTGGCACGGCCATTTTCAAACCACCAGGACAGCGCATCGATCAACTGAAACCGCTCGTACTCCAAGTAGTCAGCAGCCGCGGTGGGCAGCATCAACACGGGCGGGCCGTAGTGGCCATAGGCCACCAGGGGCATGTGTTGGAACAACCGCTCACTGTACCAACCAGTAATTTCTCGGCGCATGCCTCAATTATCGCGCAGTGGCTTCATCGCAGCCCGGTGCGCCGCAGACGCTCGCTCAGGTAGACGTACACACACCAAGCCCAAGCTGACACGCTAACGGAGGCGATCACGAATTTTGCGTTGCCGAGGAACAACGGATGAAAGCCTGTGCTGTCAACCCGGAATGTCATCGGCACCAGCATGGTGACCAGGGCGAACCCCATCACAGCCATGCGCCAGGCAATCAGCCGCTGGGTTGATCGCATCGCCTTGAGGCAATCATCCTTTGAGGCGGCCGCGGGGGGCGCGACCGGCAGAGGCGTGGCGAGCCGCGCGGCCAGGTCCGGGTGCTCCCGGAGGTACTGCTCCACCAGCCGAGCGGTGCCCGGCGAGGCCTCCCCGGCCTGGTGGAGCGTCACCAGATCCTTCATCACATCATCCGGCAACTGCAAATCAACCGACATTTTCATCGCAATGACTCCTTCAGGGGGATCGCTTCGGTGGGCTGGAGAATCTCATTCAGTTGCAGCCGCGCGCGGTGAATGCGGACCCTTCACCGTGGCCAGCGGCAGTTCCAGCGACCGGGCAATTTCTTCGTACGGCAGTTCGCCCACCGCATGCATCACCAACGGCAGCCGGTACTTGTCCGGCAACTGCTGGATGGCGGCCATCGTCTGGTCAAGGTACCGCTTGGCTTCGGGCTTCGCCGCCGGCGCGGTGACGTCGACGGCCAACGACTGTGACCGCCATCCGCGGCGTTGCCAGTCTGTCACCAGGTTGCGAGCGATGGCCAGCAGATAGCCCTTGGCCGACTCTTCGCGAATCCGGCCCGAAGTGGTCCAGGCTCGCAAAAACGTCTCGGAGGTGATTTCCGCCGCCGTGTCGTCACTCCCAGTCAAATAGCAGACAAACCGCCGCACATCCGGCGCGTGCTGTTCATAGACGGAAGTGAAATCGATCTCCATTCCACCCCATAAACGCTTGATCGGCGTGTTAGTTACAAGCCCCGCGCCAGAAAGTTACTTTTTCGGTGCAATCGCTTTCTGCTCATCCTGGTTGGCAACCTGGAGATTGTTCTCGACGACGAAGGCCGAGGTCTGGTTGGCCTGTAGTTCGGCGATGGTGCGGTCCATGGTGGAATCGACCACCCCTTCCAGGCGCAGGGTGCCGTTGCGGACGATCAGGTGGATGGCGTGCCAGCCGACCGGCGGGTCATTGGTGATGCCGCCGGCGGCCCGGCCGAGCGAAAAGAACTGCGGGCTGCCGCGATTACTCGAGTACCGGCTCAACACCTGGTGGCCATAGATCCGCGCATACGCTTGCGCGCGGATGCTGTCATCATTGGGCGACAGCGGCAGAACCTCGATCTTGTTCTCCACCGCTGTGACGCCCTCCACCTTCTGGGTGAGGCGCTCGGCGTCGGCCTTGACAATCGGCCGTGAGACCACCCCGCGCAGAATCACGGTGTAGCCCTTGATGCCGAACGTGATGGAATCGAAGACCCCATAGGTGGGCAGATTCAGCACCGCGCGCTGGATATCCCGCGCCATGCGTAACACTGTCCGCTCCATCACCGGGTCCACCATCTTGGGCGCGGGCTGCTGGGCGGAGGCCAGCGCGGTGAGGCAGAGGATGAGGGGCAGCTTCATGACCACTATCATCCCGCTTGAGGGAGGTTGTTGGGGTGGAGGTGTGATTAAGGGTTGGCCATGGCTTGGGCGGAATGAATTCCGCCTGCGGGCTGACGGCGCGCCACCTCTTTTGCTACGCCAGCAGAGGTTTGACGACTTGGCCGTGCACATCGGTTAGCCGGTAGTGGCGGCCTTGGAATTTGTGGGTTAGCTTCAGGTGGTCGATCCCGAGCAGGTGCAGGATCGTCGCGTGCAGGTCGTGCACGTCCATCGGGTTTTCGGTGATGTTGTAGCTGAAGTCGTCGGTTTCGCCGTAGGTTTGGCCGGGCTTGATGCCGCCGCCGGCTAGCCAGACGGAGAAGCAGCGCGGGTGGTGATCCCGGCCGTAGTCGGTTTCGGTGAGTGTGCCTTGCGAATAGACGGTGCGGCCGAATTCGCCACCCCAGACGACGAGCGTGTCGTCCAGCATGCCGCGCTGCTTTAGGTCCTGCACCAGGGCGGCGGAGGCTTGGTCGGTCTGCGCGCACTGGCCGCGGATCTGTTGGGGCAGCGTGGAATGCGCGTCCCAGCCGCGGTGGAAGAGTTGGATGAAGCGGACGCCGCGTTCGGCGAGGCGGCGGGCGAGGATGCAGTTGGCGGCGAAGGTGCCGGGCTTGCGGGAATCGGGGCCGTAAAGATCGAAGGTGCTGTCGGGTTCTTTCGAAAGATCGGTCAGCTCCGGCACGCTGGACTGCATGCGGTAGGCCATCTCGTATTGCGCGATGCGGGTTTCGATCTCGGGGTCTTGATACTCGCGGGATTCGATCTGGTTCAGCTTGCCCAGGTCATCGAGGAACCGGCGGCGCGCGGAGGGGTCGTAACCGGCGGGGTTCGACAGATACAGCACCGGGTCCGCGCCGGAGCGGAACTTGACGCCGGCGTGGCTGGTGGGCAGGAAGCCCGAGCCCCACATGCGGTCCGCCAAGGCCTGCGTGTTGCCGATGCCTTGCGACACCATCACGACAAACGCGGGCAGATCCTTGTTTTCGCTGCCCAGGCCGTAGCTTAACCAAGCACCAATCGAGGGGCGCCCGGCTAGCTGAAAGCCGGTCTGGAAGAAGGTCACGGCGGGGTCGTGATTAATCGCTTCGGTATGGAGCGACTTGATGATGGCGATGTCGTCAGCGATCTTGGCTTGGTGCGGAATCAGGTCCGACATCCACTGGCCGCTCTTGCCGTGTTGGGCGAATTGGAAGATGGTGGGCGCGGTGGGGAACTTGGCCTGGAAGGCCGTCATGCCGGTGAGCCGCTGGCCCATGCGGATCGATTCCGGCAAGTCCTCGCCGCGCCGCTTTGCGAGCTGCGGCTTGTAGTCAAACAAGTCCAACTGCGAGGGGCCGCCGTGTTGGAACAGGTAGATGACGCGCTTGGCCTTGGGCTTGAAGTGCGGCAGGCCGTCGATGGGTGCCGCGCCCAAGCCATCAAAAGCGGCGCGGCCCAGCATCATCGAAGAGAGATTCAACAGCTTGCGGCGGGTCATCAATTTTTGGTCACCGTCTCATCGAGATTCATCAGCAGGCTGGCCACGGCCATGTGCGCGGCTAGCTCGCGGGGGTTGGCCTTGGGGTCCACTGGGGACGCCCCTTGCTTCAAGTAATCGGCCGCCTTGGCGGGATCGGAGAAGTAGTCGCGGTGGTAGGCCAGGCTGCTCTTCAAGATCTCCACCTCCGCCGGACGCGGGGCACGGGCCAGGAGGCGGCGGAAGCCTTCGTTGAGCCCTTCCTTCAGCATGAGCGCGCCCAGATTGCGGGCCGCTTCGAGGAAGGTGACGTCGTTCATCAGGTTCAGCGCCTGCAGCGGCGTGTTGGTTTTGTTTTCGCGCACGGTGCAGCTTTCGCGCATGGCCGAATCAAAGTTCAGCATCATGGGCGGCGCGACGGTGCGGCGCCAGTAAGTGTAGAGGCTGCGGCGGTAGAGATCCTCACCTTTGCCCGGTTCGTAGTCGCCATCCTGCATGGTGATCTCTTTCCACAGGCCCACCGGCTGGTAGGGCTTCACGGAAGGGCCGCCGGTTTTGTCGACCAGCAGACTTGCTGCCGCCAGCGCTTGATCCCGGATCATCTCCGCCGGGAGCCGGACGCGCGGGCCGCGGGCCAGCAGGCGATTCTCGGGGTCGAGCTGCGTTAGCTCCGGTGTGGCTTGCGAGGCTTGACGATAAGTGGCGCTCATCACGATCCGCTTCTGCAGCGCCTTCACATCCCAGCCGGAGTCCATAAATTCGAGCGCCAGCCAATCGAGCAGCTCCGGGTGCGACGGCCATTCTCCCTGCTGGCCGAAGTCCTCCGTGGTCTTCACCAGGCCTGTGCCAAAGTACATCTGCCAGAACCGGTTCACCGTCACCCGCGCCAGCAGCGGATTGCTGCGGGAGGTCATCCAACGGGCGAGGCCCAAGCGGTTGTTGGTTTCGCCAGCGGGCAACGGCGGCAGGGTGCTGGGGACACCGGGTTCTACCTTTTCGCCCGGCTTGTCATAGGCACCCCGGATCAGCAGGAACGTGTCGCGGCGCTGCGGCCGTTCGGCCATCACCATCACCGTCGGGAAGCTCGATTCCAGCTTTTCGCGCTGCCATTCCAGCTTGCCCAGCGCAAGCCACGCCTCATGCACCGGCGCGGGTGCGGCGTTCTCAAAGTAGCTCCAGCGGGCGATGCGGGCGGTGTCGCCGACGCCGGCCACACCTTCAATCTGCGGCACGGTCAGGATACGGGCCCAGGCGCGGGCCTGGTCGATCTCGCCATTAAACCGCCGCTCCTTGCCCCAGCCCATGCCGATCCGCAGTGGTTGCGGGAACACGGCATGCGCGTTCGTGAAAGGCCGGTAGAGCGTCTCGTTCAGTGTCTTGTGCTTCACCGGCGTGCCATCGACATAGATGTGGATACCGGAGGCCATCTTGGAGCCGTCGTAGGTGACGGTAACCGTTTGCCACGCGCCAGCCTTCAGCACCGGCTCCGTCTCAACGCGCGTCGCATCGTCGGCGTAGACGCTGGTCAAGTGCACGTGCACCTTGCCATGGTCGGCATGCAGACCGTAGCCTTTGCCGGTGGGCGAATCGACCATGCGCGTGAAGATCGGTCCGTCCGGCACGCTCTCTGATCGCACTTTGGCCGACAGCGTGAACCGGTCATCAATGTCCCACTGCCCGGCCATGCCCGCCACGCGCGGCTCCTTGGCGGGAAACTGCTGCTCATAATCGAGCGCGACCGAGGGCCGATACGTGGCGGCTGCCACTGGTTGCGCCCGATGCTTCGCCAGTTCTTTTTCGAGCTGTGCCATCTGCGTGTTCAGCGCCGCCAGCTGCTTTTCCTGCGCGGTCGTGGGCGCCGGAGTGTAGGGGTGGGAGTTGCCGTACTTGATGCCGCGGCCGATTTCGGGCACGTTGTTGAAGTAGGCGTAGAAGCGGTAGAAGTCCTGCTGCGACAGCGGGTCGTACTTGTGGTTGTGGCAGCGCGCGCAACCCAGCGTCAGGCCGAGAAACACGGTGGACGTGGTCTCGACGCGATCGACGACGTACTCGACGGCGTATTCTTCCGGGCTGATGCCGTCTTCGGTGTTGATGCGGTGGTTGCGGTTGAAGCCGGTGGCCAGGATCTGCTCGCGCGTGGCGTTGGGCAACAGGTCGCCCGCGATCTGCTCCACCGTGAACTGATCGAATGGCTTGTTGCGATTGAAGCTATCGATCACATAGTCGCGCCAGCGCCACATCGATCGTTCGCCGTCGTACTGGTAGCCATTGGAATCGGCATAGCGCGCGGCGTCCAGCCAGCGGGCGGCCATCCGTTCGCCATAGCGCGGCGACGCCAGCAACCGGTCCACGGCCTTCTCGTAGGCCTTGGACGAGGCGTCTTTGAGGAAGGCCGCCAACTCCGCGGGCGTGGGCGGCAGTCCGGTGAGGTCCAGGTTCAGGCGGCGCAGCAGCGTTTCGCGGGACGCTTCGGGCGCGGGCTTCAGGTTCTGCTTGGCCAGCCGGGCGCGGATGAAGTGGTCGATGGGGTTGACGCCCGCCGGGACGTCAGCCTTGCGGGGCGGAATGAAGGACCAGTGCGCCTGCCATGCGGCCCCTTCTTTGATCCACTGCCGGAGCGTCGCCACTTCCGTGGCCGACACACTATGCCCCGTGTAGAGGGGCGGCATCCGCTTCGCCTTGCTGTCGGAGGTGATGCGGCGGATGAGTTCGCTTTGGTCGGGCTGGCCGGGGACGATGGCCTTGGCCTTGGCTTCCGCCTCAACGTCCAGCCGCAGGGGGATGTTTTTGGTCTTGGCGTCGGGCCCGTGGCACTGGAAGCACTTATCGGAAAGGATGGGGCGGACATCGCGATTGAACTCAACCGGTGTTTGCGCACACGCCGCCACCGCCAACAACGCGCCCGCTGCCGGGCTCAGATTAGTCCACCGTAACTTCGACATACCGCAGTTTCTCGTTCCGCTCCACTTGCAGGATCACCGCATCGCCGGGTTTGGCCGGGGCCAGGGCCGCCTTGATTTCATCCAGCGTCCCAACGGCTTTGCGGTTTACTGCATAGATGATATCGCCCGTTTCGAGCAAGCCTGAATTGCGTCCCGCCGCCGCCAGGACGTTGGCCACCAGGATGCCGCGTGATTGCCGGGTGGAGGGCAGCAGTTCCCGGACCTTGGAGCCGATCTCCAGGCCCATGATGCCGATCTTGTCGATGGTGGCCACTTCGCGGTTCACCAGGGCCGCAAAGCGGTCCGGATCATTGGGCCGTTCGGCGACGGTGACGGAATACTTCAGCTCATCTTTGCCGCGCAACAGTTCCACCGTGACAGCTGAACCGAGGGCCTGCGAATAGAGGTTCACCTGCAACTGGCGGGCATTCTCCATCGCCCGGCCATTCAAGCGGAGCACGATGTCGCCCACGCGCAGCCCCGCGCGGTCCGCCGGGCCCTCCGGCGTCACATCGCCCAGGATCACGCCGGAATTCCGCGCCAGCCCCAGCGCCTCCGCCATCGCCTCGGTAATCGTCTGCGGCTCAATTCCGATCTCCCCGCGCCGCACGACGCCGTTCTGGATGATCTGATCGGTGACGGATTTGACGATGTTGGCCGGCACGGCCAAGCCCACGCCGTCGGAGCCACCGGATTCCGAGATGATCATCGTGTTGACGCCAATCACCGCGCCTTCCACATCCACCATGGGCCCGCCAGAATTGCCGGGGTTGATGGATACATCGGACTGGATGTAGATCATCGGATCATCGGCTTCCAGCTGCCGCGCCACGGCGCTGACAATACCCATCGACATGGAGTTCTGCAACCCGAATGGGCTGCCGAAGGCCAGCACCAGTTGCCCCTGGCGGATACGGTCTGAATCACCCAGCTTCAAGTGCGGCAGATTCTTCTGGTCGATCTTCAGTACCGCCAGGTCTGTTTCACGATCCAGGCCCACCAGGCGCGCCGGTACGGTTCGGCCTTTGGGACGCAAGATGCTGCCACGGGCCGGACGGGGCTCAGCGGTGGCCAGCACGACGTTGATCCGCGTGGCACCTTTCACCACGTGGGCGTTGGTGACGATGTAGCCATCGGCGGAGAGGATAATGCCGGAGCCGAAGCTCTGCTCATAGGCGGCCGGTGCGCCGCGCTCTTCTGACAGCGGGCTGTAGGCGTCACTGAGCACCTGCACTACGGCGGGCGAGATCTTTTCGGAAAGGCCGGTGAGGGCACGGTCAAACCCGCGCAGGTCCAGGCCTTGGCCATGCAGACACAGTCCCCACAGTGCCGCCGCGGCCAACATGATGGAACGCCCTCTAAACACCCCGCACCTCTGGCTAACATTGTCCCGTATTTGCGCCAGTGGGGTCGCCATAAGCGGCCAAGGCCCGCGCTGGTTGCGGCAATTCCGGCCTGGAATCGCTAAACTAAGGGTTCCCATGCAAACACAGATCCTGCCCGCGAAGTGTTTTACTGGCCGTGTACGGCTACCGGGCGACAAGTCCATTTCCCACCGTGCCGCGATGCTTTCGGCGATTGCGGAAGGCCGCTCCGTGCTGCACAACTTCTCCACCGGCGCTGACTGTCATTCAACGCTGGGCTGTATGGAGGCGCTGGGCGCGGGCATCACCAAGAACGGCACCGAGATCACGGTGGACGGCGTGGGTCTGGATGGGCTGCGGCCGGCGGCCGGGCCGCTGGATGCGGGCAATTCCGGTTCCACGATCCGGATGCTGTCGGGCATTTTGGCCGGGCAGCCATTTGCCACCGAGATTTTTGGCGATGAATCACTCAGCCGCCGCCCGATGGCGCGCATCATGGCTCCTTTGGCGCAGATGGGCGCGCGCGTCGAGGCGCGGGATGGAAAGTTTCCGCCGCTGACCGTTCACGGCGCGCGTCCGCTGAAGCCGATCGACTTTACGCCGCCGGTGGCCAGCGCCCAGGTGAAGACCTGCGTGCTGTTCGCCGGGCTCTATGCCGAAGGTGTGACCACGGTGCGGGAAGCGGTGGTGACGCGCGACCACGGTGAGATGGGACTGCGCGAGTTCGGGGCGGAAGTAACCAGCACGCCGGGGGCGATCTCCATCGTGGGCCGGCCGCGCCTGGTGGGCCGGGAGTTTCATGTACCGGGTGACTTGTCATCGGCGGCCTTCATGCTAGTGGGCGCGCTGCTGATCCCGGGTTCCAGCGTCGTCATCGAGGGCGTGGGCTTGAACCCCACCCGGACCGCGCTGCTCGATTATCTGGTGGGCCTCGGCGCCAGCATCAAGATTTTGAAGTACGGCCAGGTTTCCGGCGAACTGGTGGGCGATCTGGAAGTACGCTATTCGCCGACCAGCGCCGGCAACATCAGCGGCGCATTGACCGCGGCGCTGATTGACGAGATTCCGGTGCTGTCCATTCTGGGTGCGGCGGGCGGCGGGTTGACCGTGAGCGACGCCTCCGAACTGCGCATCAAGGAGACGGACCGGATCGCCACCATCGAGGAGAACATGCGCCGCGCCGGAGTGGAGATTGAGACGCGGCCCGATGGATTCACCGTGCCGGGCGGCCAGAAGTTCCGTGCGTCGACGTTTGATTCCTTTGGCGACCATCGCATCGCCATGGCCTTTAGCGTCGCCTCGCTGGTGGCTGACCAGCCGTCGACGATTGAGGAAGCGCAAGCGGCCTCGGTATCGTTTCCGGAATTCTACAGTCACGTGAGCCGCCTCTCGCAACCGTCATGAGCGCGCCGGGCGAGCACGCCAACAGCAGTCCATCCGATCTGACGCTGGCGGGCCTGGTCCACGATCTGCGGAACGTCTTTGAGACGCTGGGTGAGGCCGCCGATCTGCTGGCGGGTGATGAGCGTTGGGCCAAGCTGGCCGCCACCATTGAGCGCGCCAGCGAACAAGGCCGCCGGATCACGGAGAGCTTCCGGGAATCGGCCCGGTCGTTCGATTTTGAGTTGATCCTGGACAATGCCATCCAGTCGATCCACGACTTCCAGTTGACCGGGCAGCATGCGCCACTGGAGTTCCACTGCCACATCGAGCCGGGCATCCGCTTGGCCGGGCGGCCGGGCGCGTGGGAGCGCGTGCTGGTGAACCTTTTCCTGAACGCGGCGCACGCCATGCCGCAGGGCGGCGAAGTGGAAGTGCTGGCTTCGCGGTCTCCGGGCGGGATTGAGATTGTGGTCCGGGACAGCGGGCCCGGCATCCCGGCGGATATTCTGGACCGGCTTTTCACTCCGGGCTTTTCGACACGGCACGCCCATTCGGGGTTGGGCCTGTCGATCGTGGAATCGATTGTCAGCCAGCATGGCGGAACGGTGCAGGCGGGCAACCGCATCCCCGGGCCGGGCGCGGAGTTTGTGTTGCGCACGCCGGACCTACAGATCGCGGTAGCCAACCAGCCGCACGCCGTGGCGGGTGAGGGCTTCGCGGACGCTGGGGTGGATGAGAGCTTGTAGCTCCTGCTCCCGGCTTTCCTTCAGCCGCGTGCGGGCCTGCCGGAGTTCATCGCGCAAATAGCCAGGGTGGCACATGAACTCGGTGGAGCCTTCCGGAAGCGCGGCGATCAGCTTCACCAGGTCATCCGCGACAAAAGCACCCGTCAGCTCAAAGCCGGCAAAGTGATCCGTGGTCCGGCAGCCATGCTGCGAGAGCACGCGGTGGAACCAGGGGCGCAGGCCACCTAACGTAGCGCTCATCAAGCGGCGGGTCCAGGGCACGGGCCGGATGGTGAGG